>CAXHYW010000183.1:0-6971 GCA_964021475.1 uncultured Desulfobacteraceae bacterium
AGATTCTCCGGAGTGACTGGAGTTCAGACGTGTGCTCTTCCGATCTGTGCAAGAATAAAGACAAATTGGTGGCCGAGTATGCATTAAGCGATATTCACAAGCCCATGGGTGTGTCGGAATACCAGTTGACCCACTCATTGCCGGCAAACCTCAAATCAAATCTGCCCACCATTGAAGAGATTGAAACGGAACTGGGAGGGGATTTAGGATGAGTGCTGAAGTGTGGATGATGATGACCTTAAGTGAAGCAGGTGTCAGTTTAATTGATTGTGAGCATAAAACACCGGTAGCGCGTGAAACTGGTTATCCATATGTTGCTATTCCACAAATTAAAAATGGTCGAATTGATTTGACGGACTCCAGGCTTATCTCTCGTGAAGACTTGATTGCTTGGACTCGAAGGGCAAAACCTCGGGCTCACGATGTTGTTCTTTCTCGTAGATGTAACCCCGGTGAAACAGCTTTTGTACCAACAACTTTTGAATTTGCACTAGGCCAAAACCTCGTATTGCTTCGATGTGACGGCAATAAACTATACCCTCCGTTCCTTCGTTGGATTGTTAGAGGACCGGAATGGTGGGGACAAATACATAAATATTTAAATACAGGGGCTATCTTTGATAGCTTAAAATGTGCAGACATTCCTGAATTCAAACTGTCAGTTCCTTCTCTTGCCACCCAAACCCGCATTGCCTCTATTCTCTCAGCATTGGATGATAAGATTGAATTGAACCGTCAGGCCAATGCCACGCTGGAGGCTATTGCCCAGGCAACTTTTAAGGAATGGTTTGTAAATTTCCGTTTCCCAGGTGCCACAGGGGAAATGCAGGACAGTGAATTTGGTCCCATTCCCAAGGGTTGGCGGGTTGGAACGGTTGGTGAGCTAACTAATTTTAGGAATGGAAAGTCTTCTCCTGTTAGGGACGATGAATACGACTACCCTGTTTATGGAGCAAACGGAATAATTGGTTGTGCGACTATTTATAATTCAACCGAGAATAATATTGTGATCGGACGAGTAGGTAGTTTTTGTGGCGCTGTTTACTTTCCACTCACCAAAATTTGGGTGACTGATAATGCAATAATAGCTGAACCCAAAGTTGAAAAAACGATAGCGTTTTGTTTCATGCTGTTGAAGTCATTACAGTTGAATACCTTCAAAACAGGCTCGGGGCAGCCTTTGTTGAATCAAAGTATTTTATCAAGCATAGAAATTGTTATTCCATCAATTAATGTGATTGTTGCTTATGAAAAAATCATATTATCGTTTTCTGAACAAATTGTGCTTAATAACCGACAATCAGCTATTCTCTCTAATACCCGTGATAAACTTCTACCCAAACTAATGTCTGGTGAGATCAAAGTATGAGTGACGAATTGCAATACGCTGATCAACGCTACCAGCGATTCAATGAATCCCTGGATGAAGAGGGGGATGTGACCATTGCCAACATCCCTTTCCAGCCCAGTCGTATTCTGTTCGAACTTGCCCAAGAAACTTACAAGGATGCTTACAACGAATTTTTAGAGCAGGATTTTAACGATTTGCAGCAGATCGTTTTTGATTACTATCCGGCATGTATAGCCTATAATTACCGACTTTCAGAACGCGGTGAAGGAGCAGATGATCCTGTTCGAAAGTTATTGCATTTGAAAGATACATGGGAATCCATCGTTTTTGTACTTTATGCACTGGTTCTGGGTGAGGTACGCAACAAAGCAATTGACATGAAGACAGCTCAACATTTTGTCTCCATCGATCCAGATGGTAATTCTATTTATGCCAGTTTTAATGCTCGTAAGATTTTATCAGATGCCCTCAAACAGAAAATTCAAAATATTAAGGGGATGATTCTTCATGGTAAGGCGAATAGCCTTGGATTTAAGTTCGAGGAAATAGATGAAAGCTTGTGTGAAGATTTATTGAGTTTGCAGGATATCCGCAATGATATTTCCCACCATACTGCACCGACCAGAGAACAGGCAGAAACTGAATTGCTGCAGGTTTTACCGATTTTCCGAGACATGTTAACAAAGACTCGTTTTTTTGAAAATTGCAAAATTTTGCGGTTTGAATCATTTTCATCAAATTGCCGTTGCCAAACTTTCAATGGTCATTATCTGAACCGGGAATATGATAGCCCTCATTTTTCCGAAACGCAAAGGAACTATGTCATTGGTCTTGGCCAGGACCAGCTTTTCGTGGTTTGGGATGCAGAGTGCTTTGGCCTTTCCCCCTTCCTTCACTTTGTAGGAGATACGACCGGTCATGAGTCGTTTCTCTGCTGTTATAAAAAGAAGAAGGAAGGAAAGTATTGGTACGAGCCGATTAAGATTCGTATAGAAGAGACGTTTGATGTACTTCAGGCACGTTTCGAAGTTGAAAAAGATATAATTATAGGACTGGTGGTACCATGAACAATAGACTGCAAATCCGTAACAGTACCGCAGAATTTTTGATTTTTTCTGCTCAATCCGGTGCAAACTCTATTGAAGTGCGGTTTGAGCATGATACCATCTGGCTCTCCCAAAAACTTATGGCAACGCTGTTTGATTGTTCCACCGACAATGTGTCATTACACCTGAAAAACATCTTTAAAGAAGGGGAACTAAACAAAGAGTCAGTTACCGAGGATTTCTCGGCAACTGCTTCGGATGGGAAAAAATATAAAACAAAACATTATAATCTGGATGCAGTGATTGCCGTCGGATACCGAGTCAACTCCCGGCGGGCAACCCAGTTTAGGCAATGGGCCACGGGTATTCTGCGGGATTTCGCCATACGCGGATATGTGCTGGACAAGGAACGGCTAAAGAATGGCTCTTTCTTTGGTAAGGAATATTTTGACAGTTTGCTGGCTGAAATTCGAGAGATCCGTGCCAGTGAACGTAAATTTTATCAGAAGATCACCGATATCTATGCCATGGCCATGGATTACAACCGGGACGCGAAGGCAACCAAAATGTTTTTTGCCGTGGTCCAGAATAAACTTCATTTTGCAATTCATGGGCATACTGCTGCTGAGCTGATTATGGATCGGGCAGACAGTGACAAGGAGCGCATGGGTCTGACTACCTGGAAAAATGTACCTGATGGTAAGATCATTAAAACGGATGTTGCCATTGCCAAGAATTACCTGGCTGAAAAAGAGCTAAAATCCCTGGACCGGTTTGTTACCATGTATCTTGATTTTGCCGAAGATCAGGCAGAGCTTTTGATAAGGCTATTAAACGCATTGCCAGTCCAGCCGAATCTCCGTCTGATAAGGGGGACAATAAATGAGCAATCTATTGTATGAATCCGAAATAGAACAGATTACCCTTGATATCCTTTGTGATGAGAACGGTTATACTGTGGCCCATGGTCCGGAGATTTCTGAAGGAGATCAAAAGGAGAGGGAATATACTGAAGTAGTGCTGCAGGGCCGTCTGAGTGATGCCATTGACCGCCTGAACCCGACTATCCCTAGGGAAGCTCGTGGGGAAGCCCTAAAAAAAGTAATGCGAACTATATCGGTCAACCTGATGGAAAACAACCAGGCCTTCCACCGAATGTTCACCGACGGCATTGATGTCAAATTTTCCATTGGTGACGGCAAGACCAAGACCGACAAGGTCTGGCTGGTGGATTTTGCCAATCTTGATAATAACGAATTTCTGGCGGTCAATCAGTACACGGTGCTGGAAAATCATAACAACAAACGACCTGACGTGGTACTGCTGATCAATGGCCTGCCGCTGGTGGTGATGGAACTGAAAAACCCTGTTGATGAGAATGCCGATGTCAAGGCTGCTTTTAATCAGTTGCAGACCTACAAGCAGCTGATCCCCTCGCTCTTTACCTACAACGCTGTTATGATCATCAGTGATGGTTGGTTTGCCAAGGTGGGTACGCTTTCCAGCGATTATTCCCGTTTCATGGAATGGAAGACCGGCGACGGTGAAACCATCATTGATACCCGGCAGCAATCCGCCCTGGAACCCATGATCAAAGGGCTGTTGAACAAAAGAACCCTGCTTGAGGTTATCCGCCATTTTATCGTCTTTGAGAATACCAGGGAAGAAATTATCAAGAAGGTCGCAGCGTATCATCAATTCTATGCGGTGAATAGAGCCATTGAGTCGACGATTCGAGCCGCTTTACCACCAAAGGAGACAGGGCAGCTTGAGGTTCGTGAAGACCCTGCAAAATATGGTTTTGCCAATGTCAAGGATCAACCTGTCGGGGATAAACGCGCCGGTGTTGTGTGGCACACCCAGGGGAGCGGCAAGAGTTTGTCCATGGTCTTTTTTGCCGGAAAACTGGTGCTGGCCGAAGCGATGAATAATCCAACCATAATGGTGCTCACGGATCGCAACGACCTGGATCAGCAATTATTTGAAACCTTTAGCAATTGTCAGCAGTTGCTGCGGCAGACACCCTGTCAGGCTGCCAATCGTGAAGAGTTGAAAAAACTGCTTTCAGTCTCTTCGGGCGGCGTGGTTTTTACCACGATCCAAAAATTTTTTCCCGGTGAAGTGGGGGGAAAGTATCCTTTGCTGTCCTTGCGGCGCAACATTGTGGTTATTGCCGATGAGGCCCACCGCAGCCAATATGATTTTATCGACGGTTTTGCCCGCCACATGCGCGATGCTCTTCCCAATGCTACCTTTATCGGCTTTACCGGCACCCCCATTGAAAAGATAGATAAAAATACCCAGGCGGTGTTTGGCGATTATATTGATGTGTATGATATTCAGCAGGCAGTGGAAGATGGTGCTACCGTGCGCATCTACTATGAAAGCCGTCTTGTAAAAATTGAGCTTTCACAAACCGACCAACTGATGCTGGATGAGCAAGTTGATGAGGTTACAGAAGGTGATGAGCTGACCGAGCGTCAGAAGCGCTTTGTCAAATGGACCGGTAAGGAAGCGGTGGTTGGCAGCGCGATGCGATTGAAGCAGGTTTCTGTTGATTTGATTCACCATTTTGAACAGCGGCTGGCAGTGGCCAATGGCAAGGGGATGATTGTCTGCATGAGCCGTCGGATTTGTGTTGAACTGCATGCCCAAATTATTAAACTGCGACCGCACTGGTACAACGCGGATGATGACAAGGGAACAATCAAAGTTATCATGACCGGCTCCGCCAGCGACCCACTTGCGTGGCAGGAACATATTCGTAACAAACCACGCAGGAAAGCCATTGGGGATCGGCTGAAAGACCCTAAAGACCCACTCCGCCTGGTGATTGTAAGGGACATGTGGCTGACCGGGTTTGATGCCCCTTGTCTGCATACACTCTATATCGACAAACCCATGAACGGCCACAACCTCATGCAGGCAATTGCCCGTGTCAACCGGGTATTCGGTGACAAGGAAGGCGGGCTGATAGTGGATTACATCGGTATTGCCCAGGATTTGAAGAAGGCCTTGGCCATTTATACCGAAAATCAAGGAAAAGGGCAGCTGGCCTATGATCAGGAAGATGCTGTGGCCAAGATGCTGGAGTTTCATGAAATTATCGGGGATATGTTCGGCATCTTTGATTATCGGGAATATTTTGCTTTGGAACCAAAGGCAAAGCTGGATTTCATTCTGGATGCTGCCAATGCCATCTCTGAGTTGACGGATGAGAAAGATGGGAAGACCCTTCGCAACGGCAAGGAACGGTTTAAGGAAAACGTTATCAAACTGCAAAAAATGTTCAGCCTGTCCGTCCCTCACCCCAGGGCTTACGAAATCAGGGATGACCTGGCTTTTTTCCAGGCAATCAAGGCCCGGTTTGCAAAATTTGATGACCAAAGCAAAACGCACACCAATGAAGAAATTGAGACTGCCATTCGCCAGATTGTCAATGATGCGATCATTTCTAAAGAAGTGATAGATGTCTTTGATGCCGCAGGGATAAAGAAACCGGATATTTCTATTTTGTCCGACGAGTTCCTGTCCGAAATTCAGGGGATGAACCGGAAGAATCTTGCCCTTGAATTGTTGAAACGTCTTCTGAACGATGAAATCAAGGGCCGGGCCAAATTTAACCTTGTCCAGGGCAAAAAATTTTCTGAGTTGCTGGCAAATGCAGTCAAACGCTATCAAAGCGGTCTGATCGATTCCGCCAAGATTATAGAAGAACTGATTCAGCTTGCCAAGGATATCAGAGAAGCGGATAGACGCGGCGAGAAGCTGAACCTTCGAGTGGATGAACTTGCATTCTTCGATGCCTTGGCGGATAACCCGACTGCAGAAGCCATTGTAGGCGATCATACACTAAAACAGATTGCCCATGAATTGGTTGACAGCGTCAGAAGAAATACATCCATTGATTGGCAATTGAAGGAAAGTGTGCAGGCAAAATTGCGGGTTTTAGTCAAACGAATACTCAGGAAGTACAAGTATCCGCCGGATGACCCAAACACAGGGGAATACACCGTTTCAGTCAACAAAGTGCTTGAGCAAGCCGAGCTACTAGCAGATTTTTGGACGAACAATAAAAATGAAAGATAGTTTAAATTCAATCGTTTATTAGGATTGCCAGCTATACTGGGCAGTTTTTTTGATTTCTTATTATAAACGTATTCTTGCAAAAATCTGGTTTTTCGATAGAATTGCTGAAAACCAAGGGATATGATTTTTTATACGAGAGCCACCAATCAAAGGAGTGTCATGGCGACGATAACATTTAACGCATTTTCATTTTTACAAAAAAAATTAAAAGCAAAAAATCTCGAATATGTTAATGCACAATTGTCCATTGAGGAAGGAACCACTGCCAGGGATCTTATCCGTCAAATGCAACTGACGGAAGAAGAGGTAGAAGCTGTAATGCTTAACGGAAGAGTTGGACTTTTAGATACCGTTCTTCAAGACCAGGATCGGGTGGCTTTTGTTCCACATGGAACACCCGGACCTTATCGGGTTATGTTTGGATTTAAAAACAAAGAAAAATAATGAAGTATCGGTTTGCGGGAAGGCTAGTGGTTTATTTCCGG
>CAXHYW010000184.1:0-6905 GCA_964021475.1 uncultured Desulfobacteraceae bacterium
TCCTGGGAATACTCTGCAGGTATCCTTCGGTGGCCAATTGAATTAATGCCTCCCTGACCGGAGTCCGGCTGATGTTCATGTCATCAACCACCATTTTCTCATTGATTTTGGTTTCAGGCAAAAGACTGCCGTCGTTGATTCTTTCCGAAATATATTGATAAACATGGTCCTTCAACGACTTGAATGAATCCATGGTGTCTCCTTTTGTGTCTGCAATTTTGCGCCGGATCGCTATATCATCACCGGGCCTTCCTCCCAGATTGGAGGGGTCTACCGTTTCCGCGGTCATCGATAGCTTTCAACAAGCTTTTGAAGCGCCTGATTACCGGGGCACAATTGCTTTTCTGTCAGAGTGTTTAGGGGGATGTCCGTGGTGTCAAGAATATCATGGGTCTCCTGAAGCGTCTCATTGAGATGGAGGATACCCGTCAAAAGATGCCCCTTTTCCCGGTGTAATTCCAGTGCATCAATGGACGACCGCCTCGTGGTGATATCATTGGCATCATCGCTTTTATGCAGGAGGACAACCCCCCCGTCATGGAGGGTCACAGGTTGGGTGGTTCCGGGTTCATACTGGGTGGTGATTTCCTGCCGGGGGGGGATAAAATCAAAGGTTGAGGTGGCTTCTGAATGGTCCCGGACCCATTGGTAGCTTTTGGTGGAGGTGGCGGTATTATTAAAGGTCACACAAGGAGAAATCACATCAATCAGGGAAAAGCCTTTATGGGACATGGCCGCCTTCAAAAGAGGAACCAGCTGGGCCTTATCACCGGAAAAACCCCGGGCAACAAAGCCTGCACCCAGAGCAATGGCCAATTCACACAGATCAATGGATTCAAACGGGTTCGGCTGTCCTTTCCGGCTGGCAGACCCTTTATCTGCCGTTGCCGAGTCCTGGCCCTTGGTGAGCCCGTAACAACCGTTGTTCATGACAACATAGGTCATGTTAAGGTTCCGCCGGGCAATGTGGACAAATTGTCCCATGCCGATGGACGCGGTATCCCCGTCACCGGAAACCCCCAGATAAACCAGATCTTTATTGGCCATATTGGCACCCGTGGCAACCGAGGGCATCCGGCCATGGACCGAGTTGAACCCATGGGATTTTCCCAAAAAATAGGCCGGCGTTTTTGAAGAACACCCGATACCGGACATCTTGACCACCCTATGGGGCTCTATACAAAGCTCATAACAGGCCTGGATGATGGCATTGCTGGTGGAATCATGGCCACAGCCGGCACAAAGGGTGGAGTCTGAACCTTCATAATCGCGCCGGGTATACCCGAGATCATTTTTGGGAAGGTCGGGATGACGAAAACTGGGGCGACGGGACTTCATTTGACACCTCCTTGATGGGGGGTTTCTTCGGGTAATCGGGCGAGTCTCTCTTGTATGGCTCGGGCAATATGGGTGGCCGTGATGGGCATGGCATCGATATTGGTGACGGGAAACAGCTTGTCCGGACAAAACCCGCACTCGTTGATCAGCAGGGTGCGCATCTGGCCGTCCCGGTTCTGTTCTATGACAAAAATCTGGTCATGGCAGTTAACAAAATCAATCACCTCATCCTGGAAAGGAAACCCCCGAAGCCGTAAGGTATTGACGATGATATCTTTCAACCCAAGCTGATCCATGGCTTCATAGGTCGCCTGGGTACTGGTGCCGAAAAAAACAGCTCCATAGCGGCTTGCCTGGTCGGATATCTTGATATGGGGCTTGGGTACCAGGGTTTTGGCGGTCTGCCATTTTCGGGTGAGCCTTTCCATGCAGCGCACATAGGCCTCACTCTCCTCTGTATAACCAGCATATTCGTCATGGGAGGATCCCCGGGTAAAATAGGCCCCCAGGGTGGGATGGGTGCCGGGAATGGTTCGGTAGCAGAGCCCGTCACCGTCCCGGTCCAAATACCGGCCCCATGTTTCTGTCATAGCGTCCAGTTGTTCCCTGTCAAGCACCTTTCCCCGGTTATAGCTCCGGCTGTCATCCCATTCCAGGGGCAGGCATACATGATCGTTCATGCCCAGATCCAGATCACTCATGAGTATCACCGGGGTTTGAAGGGTTTCCGCCAGATCAAAGCTGTCCGCCGACATCTCAAAACATTCCTTTGGGTCACAGGGAAACATCAGTACCTGTTTGGTGTCCCCATGGGAGGCATAGGCACACATCAGCACATCAGATTGCTGGCTCCGGGTGGGCATTCCCGTGCTGGGTCCGGTTCTCTGAACATTAACCAACACCACGGGAATCTCTGCAAAATAGGCCAGCCCCAGAAACTCACTCATCAGAGAGACACCGGGGCACGAGGTGGCGGTAAAAGCCCGGGCCCCGTTCCATGACGCGCCCATGACAATCCCCAGGGCGGACAATTCATCTTCTGACTGGATAATGGCGGCCTTTTTTTTCCCGGATTCATCCAACCGATAAATGCTGGCAAACTTGTCAAAGGCTTCAATCACAGAGGTGGACGGGGTGATGGGATACCACCCGACCACGGTTGCGCCTCCGTACACCGCACCTAAGCCCGCTGCCGTGTTGCCGTCCATCAACATATGACGGCTAAGTTTTTTACTGGGTTTCACCGACAATTTGCAGGTATCGGGGAAATGTTGGGCCGCATATTCAAATCCCAATTTTAGAGCATGGATGTTCGGTTCTGCCAATTTGGGTTTTTTCTTAAATTGCCGGGTGATGGAATCGGTGAGCACGGAAAAATCCATATCCAGCAGATGGGCCAGGGCCCCGACATAGAGAATATTTTTGAGCAACTGCCGAAGTTTTGGGTTCGTTATTTCCCGGATGCAGATCTGGGTTAAGGGGATACCGATGAGGGTGATATCCTTGCGCACAAAATCGTCGGGAAGCGAGCGTGTGGAATCATAGAAAAAATACCCCCCCGGTTCCAACTCCTCATAGTCCTTTTTCAGGGTCTGCCCGTTCACCGCCACAATGAAATCATACCCCCCTCGACGTCCCAGATAGCCCTGTTCATTAACCCGCACCTCATACCAGGTGGGAAGTCCCTGGATGTTGGAGGGAAAAATATTTTTGGGACTGACCGGAACCCCCAGCCGAAAGACGGCTTTGGCAAAAAGGTTGTTGGCACTGGCAGAACCAGACCCATTCACATTTGCAAACCGGATCACAAAGTCATTAACACTTTCAAGTTTCATCATTTTTGCCCTGCCTTTGCTGTATTGTAAGTGTATTTTTGCATATCCCAGGCAACTGTGGGACACTTTTCTGCGCACAGGCCGCAGTGAAGGCAGACATTTTCATCCTTGACCATGACCCTGCCCGTGGGCAGCAGGTCAGAAACATACAGCGCCTGGGATTGGTTGTTGGCAGGAATGATAAGGGATGACCGCAAGCTCTCCTCATCCTGGTTCTCTATAAAATTGATACAATTTGTGGGACACACATCCACGCAGGCATCACATTCAATACAGTCCGGGGCGCTAAAAACCGTCTGGATATCACAGTTAATACACCGCCGGGCTTCGGCAACACCGACTTTCTGGTCAAAGCCAAGTTCTACTTCCATCAACCGGTCCTTGATAGATTTCACCTTTGACACCATGGGAACAATCTGCCGCTGATCCTCGGAAACCTCATTGTGATACATCCAATCGCGAAGTCCCATCTTCTGGCCGTCCAGGGTGGTAACAGGCTTAAGTCTTTGGGTCAGATCCCCACCCTGGCAGTAAAGATCCATGGAAACGGCAGCCCCATGGCCATGGGCCACAGCGGTGATGACATTTTGGGGCCCAAAAGCAGCATCCCCTCCGAAAAAAATCTTTTCAATATTTGACTGAAAGGTGATTTTGTCCACCTGGGGCCTTCCCGCGTCATCAAAGATAAGGCCGACCTCCTTTTCGATCCAGGGAAAGGCGTTCTGCTGTCCAACTGCCAGCAGCACCTCGTCACAGGGAATGAAAACCTGCGTTGAATCCGCTACCGGGCCGCCGGGGACGCGCTCAAAATTCATACCGGTCAACCGCCCCTCTTCCATCACAAACGACAGGGGAGAAAGATACTCCAATATGGGGATATCCTCTCTGATGGCATCTTCAATCTCCCAGTCAGAGGCCTTCATCCGGTCACGCCCCCCTCGAATGATCACCTTCACCGTTTCACCGCCAAGTCTCCGGGCGGTTCTGCAGCAATCCATGGCCGTATTACCGCCGCCGATCACAAGGGTGGTGGAACCGGCCTTTTTGACATGACCGTACTGAACCGATGCCAGCCACTGTATGCCAATATGGATAAATTCCTTTCCCTCCTGCCGGCCCGGAAGATCAAGATCCCTGCCCCTTGGGGCGCCGGTTCCGATAAAAACGGCATCATAGTCCTTGTCCAGAAAATCTTTCATGCTGGAAATATAGGTATTAAAATAGGTCCTGACCCCCAGGTTGAGAATATAACCAACCTCTTCATCCAGCACCTTTTTAGGTAGCCTGAAAGAGGGCACCTGGCTTCGGATAAACCCGCCTCCCGAGGCCTGGTCGTCATAAAGATCTATGCTATACCCCAGGGGCAAAAGATCCCGAGCCACCGTGAGAGACGCCGGCCCCCCGCCGATAAGGGCAATTTTTTTCCCGTTTTTTTTCTTGGGAATATCCGGCAATCGGTCCCTTATATCCCCCTTATTATCGGCACAGACCCGTTTCAACCGGCAGATGGCCACCGCCGCATCTTCCACCCGGCCTCTCCTGCAAGCCGGTTCACAGGGCCTATCACACACCCTGCCAAGAATACCGGGAAAAACATTTGACGCCCAGTTGATCATATAGGCATCTGCATATTTTTTCTCTGCGATAAGCCGTATATATTCCGGAACCGGGGTGTGTGCCGGGCAGGCAAATTGACAATCAATCACACGATGAAAGTACTCGGGATCTTTAATATCGGTTGGATTCAATTTCTTATCTCCCTTCTGTGTCCTTTATCATATTCATTCAATCTATAATTTTAACCAAATAGGGCCTGGTTGGGAAGTGCTTTTTTTAGAAAAGCTTCAACCCAGGAACATCCCAGATCTCCTCTAACGTTTTTTAACCAAGGTTATTTCAACCTTGGGGGGGGTAATGTTAACCACTTGGACCCGGTTATTGGGAAGATTTATATGACGGGGCTGAATATCGTACGAAAAAGCTCCGGGCGGTGCGGACAATAAATCCATGAACGCATGGCTGTTATTCTCATTGAACAGACTGACATCTTTTCTCAATCCCCGGCAGGTGATGATGATTTTCTGATCAAGGGGTTGGGCCACCACAAGATGGGCCGGTATGTTTTTATACCGCATTGAAATTTCAATGTCCTTTTCGAAATTCTGCTGGCCGGCCAGAACCAGCCACAGCGCAAAAACCGCCGTAAAAATAATGGCCTTGATTTTATACCGCCGGGTAAACCAGGATTTTATGGTTTCTTTTATGCTCCGTTTGGGTTCTTTTTTTTCAGGGGGCATCTCAGTCAGAAGGGCTGATAAGGCTTCTGGATCCGTAATTTTCTGAACGGTTTTATCCATAAAAAAGGAGACCTCCCCCCTTTCTTCAGAAATAATCAAAACCCCTGCATCGCATTGTTCGGTGAGTCCCAGGGCGGCCCGATGTCTGGTTCCCCATTCCTGGGGAAGATCTTCTCTAATAGAAAGCGGCAAATAACAGGAGACTTTTATGATTTTTCCGTTTGAAATTAAGATTCCCCCGTCATGGAGGGGAGATTCTTTATTAAAAATGGAATATAAAATTTCAGGAAAGGGGTCACATTCCATGACAATTCCCTTGGTGATCAAATCAAAGACCCGGTCAGACCTTTCAAAGACAATAACCGCCCCCAGTTTTTTTCTGGCGGCATCAAAGGCCCAATTAGCAAGACCGAGAATCCAACCGTTTGAGCTGGACGCCTGTTTTATCCCAAATGATTTCAGTGGATTGAACCGCTCAAGTATCTGGCGAATCTCTTTTTGAAACAAAATGATCAGGAGGATTACAAAAACCTGCCATAATATCTGGAAGACCCAGGTGGTCAAGAACAGCCCCCATGCATTGGCAATAATAAAAATCCCACTCAATGCCACAATCCCGATAATAGCTTTGAATGCCTGTGTCCCCCAGAACCAGACATAAAATTGATAAGCGATAATCGTGATAAAAAGGACATCCAACATATCCGGCAATCTGATGTTGGATAATATTGCCCATAAATTCATATTGTTTCCTCCCGATGGAAACAATACCATGCTTTGTTTTCCCTTGCCACCGAAAAACAGTGGAACCAAATAGTCTCACGCCCCCCCTGGAAAAAAATCATATATTGAATTTCATACTAACGCAATTGAAGACTATATAATGCTTTTATCACTGAATAAGAATGAACGCCATCCACCAATAGTACCGGCTATAAAGATGATACCAATTAACAAAGACCCAAGTGAAAAAATGACAAACCGTGGCGCAACAGGTATTGAAACATGAAAAATACCAACTACAACAAGAAGTTCCGGCAGCAACAAAAAACCCCGCATGATGAAAACACAGCTTATCGCTACAAGTCCCTGTTTCAACAATGGTAGTTTTCGAATAGAACCTGCACCAGAGAGAGCATATAAACCGAAAACGACAAGAACACCTGCAACAAAGAGGCTTACAACAATAAGGGCAAAAATATTTTTGACCAATGCTTCGGGTGCACCGAAATATAGACTTAGTGATGGAAAGAAGCCTATCACTACCTGAAATACGGCAAGAACAAAACAGATTATACCAGCTAATGTTAGTCTTTGTTTGAAATATTTCATCTATCGAGTGCCTTGTTTGCATAGTGATAAAAAGCAATCGCAACGGTTCGGTAAACCAGATGGGCAAGCTTGGTATAAGGCAGAAAGGCCACCAGGTTAAAGG
>CAXHYW010000185.1:0-6831 GCA_964021475.1 uncultured Desulfobacteraceae bacterium
CCAAATAGAAGAAGTATGGAATTTTACTAATTGTATTAATAACAGGAGTCATCCACTATGGAATTACACGTATATCTTGCATTTGTTATTGCCACTACGATCATGATTTCATTACCCGGACCGAGTGTGCTTTTGACGGTTGCCCATAGCATTTCATTCGGTTGGAAACATTCTATAGCAACCGTTGCCGGAGCGACAGCGGGAATAGCCTTTCAACTTATAGTCGCCGCAATCGGTTTAACCTCATTATTAAATGGCGTCGCAGAAGCGTTTGAATGGCTCCGCTGGGCCGGAGCCGCATATCTGGTTTACCTGGGGATTAAACAATGGCGAGCTGCAAGTGAACCTCTGGGGTTTGACACTTCGTCAGTGTCCAAAACGAATCTATTTGTTCAAGGGCTGGTTATCACGATCCCAAACCCCAAGAGTTTGATCTTCATTGCAGCATTTCTGCCTCAATTCATCGATGCAACGCGTCCTCTCGGATTACAATTTGCTTTTATTGTTCCGACATTTTTGGTGATCACTTTTATTGTAACATCGGCTTGGGCATTGGTTGCAGGAAAAGCAAGCGGGTTTCTGCAAAGTCAACGCGCTTTTCAATCAGTCATGCGGACTACGGGAGGATTGATGATCCTAGCCGGGTTAGGTCTGGCGCTGGCTCGCCGTGGAAACTGAATAACAAAGCATCTCATATTTTATGGGTACTTGTCCTTGATAAAAGCAAAGGTTTCATCCATGGCCGCAAGGGTCAGTTCCAGGTCCTGGGTGGTATGGCGATGGCTGATATAGGCATGGTGAAAGGGGGTAAAAAAGAAGCCCTTTCGGATGAGCTGGGTGTAAAAATCCTTTCGCTTGGCCTTGTAGGTACCTGTTTCCTCCTTTTTAAAGGTGATGTAGAACATGGGGGCCACGCCTGTTAGTTGTGCTCCCACATCATAGGTGTCGATGAGGCCCTGGATTTTTTCCATCATGGCGTTGCCTTTTTCCCAGATTTTCTCCAGCACATTCTCCCGCTCCAGGATCTCAATGGTTTTCAGGGCGGCCACAAACGCCTCGCTGTTGGGGAAAAAGGTGGAAGAAATAAAGAGCTTGCTCTCTGCCTCCATCATGACCTCCTTTTTCCCGGTGACCACGGACAAAGGGTAACCATTGGCCATGGCCTTGCCCAGCACTGTTAAATCCGGGGTTACCCCATAGAGTTTCTGGGCCCCGCCCATGGATAGCCTGAAACCCGTCCGGATTTCATCATAGATCAAAACCGCCCCGTATGTGTCGGCAATCTCTCTGACCCCTTCAAGAAATCCGGGGGAAGGCGCCTGCATCCTCTGGTGGTTCGGGTGGCCGAATGGGGTCATGATGATGGCGGCGGTGTCGTCCCCATGGGCGGCCATGAGCTCTTCCAGATGATCCAGGCGATTGTATCTAAATTCAAAGACATCTTCCCAGAATTTTGAGGGGATCCCGCCCTTCATCTCAACGCACCAGTCATGCCAGCCATGGTAACCGCAGCGCATCACCTTGAGTTTGTTGGTATGGGCCCTGGCAATGCGGATGGCGGCTGTGGTGGCATCGGACCCGGTTTTTAGAAAAATACTCATTTCAGAAGAGGGCACAAGTTTTATCAGTTTTTTGGCCAACAGGTTCTGGTATTTTTGGGTCAGGGTAAAACAAAAGCCTTTGTCACGAATCTGACGGTAAACCGCTTCATCCACCTCTTCTTCCCTATACCCTAAGATGATGGGGCCGTAGCCGCAGAGAAAATCAACAAACTCATTGCCGTCCACATCCGTCAGGCGGCATCCTTTCCCGCTTTCAAGAAAAATAGGATATTCTCCCTTGATAAAATCTGTTGGCTTTCTGGCCCCTAAAACACCTCCGGGGACCAGAGTGAGCGCCTCTTCATATAATTCCAGACTTTTGGTAATGTTTAGTTTCTGGGTCTCTTTCATGAATGATCTTCCTTATTTTTCTAATGGTTTGGCTCAAACATGGACTCAATTTTTTGGGTCTGGTGGATTCTGGCACCTCTTTTCAGGAAAGCGCCAAGAAATTTATCCGGGTCAATGCAGCCTTCCGGGGCAACCACCCCCTTGACCGTAACCTCCCCAGCATCCATCATGAGGGCGGCAATGGAGGCGGGAAGACCGGTTCCAGGCGCCATTCTGCCTACCATGTCCGCCGTATAGGTGATCTTTTTGCCATCCCTTTCTCCCTTGACAATAACCTTAAGCCCCGAAGACTGGGGGCCATTGTCTCTTTCTTTTGGAATGGTTTCCCAGAGTTTCAGGGCCAGGTCATAGGGGGTGACCTTTGTACCATTTAGATCCATGGGCTCTGTGCTTAAAAGCCCGGTTTCTTTCTGCTCTTTGATCAGTTCATCCACCCATGAGGGAATCAGAGCGCCCTTGATAATGATATTTTTAACCCCTTTTATATATTTGGGAAGCGTTATGGGCTGGGGATGTCCCACGTAGCGAACTTTACAGGTGCCAAGGGGCTCCAAAAACTGTTCGGTAACCGCTTCTGTGCCACCTTCCACATGGACCAATTCTCCATTAATATACTGGGGAATTTTGCCCAGGGTCATGTGAAGGCTGTGATCCCAGGCAGCACCAGCTAGTTCTGCAATGCTGACCACCCAATACAGATAAATTTCGTCCACAGAGTCCAACTGGTCGGCATACCATTTGACCAGAATATTGTTGGTTCCGGGATCTGATCCCATGCCGGTGAGTACTGTGATCCCTGCCGTTTTTGCCATTTGGTCTATGTCCGAGTTAAACAGAATTTGGGTTCCTTCATAATCATCACAGATATCAATATAATTAACCTTTGCTTCAACGGCAGCTCTTGCCACGGGTACGGCTGTTTTATAAAAGGGGCCTGCCGTGTTGATGACCACATTGACATCCGAAAAGGCTTTAACCATGACGTCATGGTCATTGACATCCATCTTGATAAGACTTACTTTTTCACTTTCTCTCAATTTTCTGGAAAGTCTTTCCGGATCCGGATACAGGTCTGCCAGGATCACCTGGGTGACCTGTTCCTGTTTAATCAGATCTCTTGCCACTCCCTGACCCATACCGCCGACGCCTCCGATGATTAATGCCCGCATGTTGTTCTCCTTATGTCTGAAATATTTTTATTAATTTATCCTGTTTTATTGGATCTGGTTTTATTGGATCTGGTTTACCCGATTTTCAGGACCCGATCTTTAATGCCCTATTTTTAAGACCCCATTTTTAATACAATGGCAGCACCTGTATCCCCTGCGGCACACCCGGTGAAGAGCATATATCCGCCGCCTTTGTCTGCCAGTTCTTCAATGCCTTCAATGATCAGCCGCCCTGCAGTAGGGGCCTGGGGGTGGCCAAATACCAGGGATGATCCGAAATTATTAAATTGGTTCACATCGATGTTCATCTGGTTGGCCAGATAGATGTCATTGGCGGCAAAGGGATTGTGGGTCTTGATCACCTTTACTTCATTGATGGAGATGCCGGCCCGGTCCAGTGCCATCTGGGCGGCAGGCACCACGGCCATGGCCATGAAGCCTTTTTTGGCCCGGGAAAATCCATAGGAGACAACCCGGGCATCCTTTGATGAATCCGAACTTAATTGGGCTGATTTTTCTTTTGTGGTGACGATGAGGCCGCAGTTGCCGTCTGCGGGGTGGGTCTGGGAGCCAAAGGTATGGACTCCATCGGGCAATACCGGTCTTAAGCGTTCAAGACCCTCTTTTGTGGTGGGCATGATCCCTTCATCAGCTTCCACTTGAATACTTTTTTTCCTGGAGATGTTGATAGTGACGGGAAACATATATTTTTTCTGGAATTCCCTGTCATTGGCAAGACTGTCTGCATATTGTTCAGACCTGCGAAGGGCCACTGCATCACATTCTTCCCGGGTGACTCCGGTTTCTTTGGCAACGTTTTCAGCCGTTTGGATCATGGGGTTTTTTGCCCAGGGATCATTGTTGAACTGGTCCATGACAAAGTTTTCCGAAATAACCTGGCCACCGGGACCGTTGGGATTGGGCCAGATGGTGTGGGGACCATTGGAACACCGGTCTGTCATCAGGGTAAAGGCATTTTCATATAGTCCTGTTTCTATCCCCATGGCCGCCTGGAAAATTACCGTGGTTGAGGTGGAGCAGGCCTGGCTGATCAGCATCCCGGGTATGTTTTCTGCGCCGATCAGGGCGGCGGCCCAGGGTCCGCCGTAAAAAAGATGGGGCTGGCCCACGGTGGCCCCGAGAATCAGATAATCAAAGAGGTCCGGGCTGATATCCTTTGTTTTCAGCCAGTTTTGAGCAGTCTGGGAACCACAAGTTATGGAATGTTCATTGGAAAAGCTTCCCTGCCACCTGGCAAAAGGAGAAGAATAGTATCCTTGATATGGGATAAACGCTTTTGTTAACATAGGGCCCCCTTTTAAAATTAGTCTGTAATAATTGGCCTGCTCCCTAAAAGTTCCGTGAAGGTGTTCAGTGATTGTATTCCCGTAAAATAGCCTCCAGCACACCGCCGCCAATGGCTCGTGCTTTTTCTGATATGGAGGTAACATACTCCTTGTTTCCCCTGGGATCGATATCCCCGATTTTCAAGCGGTCTTTCACCCGGGTGTTATCTCTTATCAATCCCCTGAGAATACCGTCTATCTTTGCAATCACCGGCTGGTCGCCCACATGGCCCACTACATCGTTCTTTTTTACCATGGCACCCATGGGGATGATGGCGGTGAAGATACCAAAGCAGGGGGCCCGAAGAAGTCTTTCACTGGTGAATCCACCGATCGGGCCGGGAACCCCCGTGTTGGGTGCAGGGCAGCCTTTTTCAATTATCCTGCCAAGGTTATGGCCCCGGAGGGTTTCAATGACCATGTCTACGTCTTGGCCGGCCTCAAACCCCGGGCCCAGTCCAATTACCAAAGGGGCCTCGTTTCGGTGGGTTCCCAGGTTTTTTTTGGCAATAATGGCATCCACCACCACATGGGGCTGTATGGTTTTGATGGACTGCCAGTCAGGGTCCACCAGGACGGGGATGCAATTGTTTTCCCATGCCAAAGAAATATCCTTCATATTTTCAATTCTTTTTGCCCGCACCCCTTCCACCTCAGCCCTGTCTTCATGGATCGCCTCGCAGAAGCTGACCCTCCGGCGGACCGCCACAGGATTTTCAATCTCCACCATGAAGATCTGTTTAAAATTTGCCTGGAAAAGTCTTGTGGCAATGCCCGTGGCCATTTCTCCGGCCCCTTTTATGGCAATGATAAGTTCCGTGATGGGCAGGGGTATCGCCTGGAGAATAGGGGCTGTTGTTGTTTTTGTCATTTTTATCCCTCGTTCTTTTTTGTTTTGATGGCGGCCAGGATCTTGTCCGGGGTCAAAGGAAATGAATCCATGTAAACCCCAATGGCATTGCTCACGGCGGCTGCATAGGCCTGGGAAGCAGACATGGCAATGGACATGGCCGCTTCCTTGGCGCCATAGGGTCCCTTGGGGTCCACCGATTCGACCATAATCGAATGGATGGGGGGCATGTCACAGGCCAGGGGCAGTTTATAATCCAGCATGGTGGGGTTCAGGCACCGGCCATCCTTCCATTCATGGTATTCTGTAAGCATCCCGCCCTGTCCGCCCATGGCAATGGACCCTTCAAACTGGCCCTCCAGAACGAGGGGGTTCAGTGCATATCCCACATCCTGGGCTGCCGTGGCATTGAGCACTGTAACCTGTCCTGTGGCAGGGTTAACTTTTACTTCCACAATGGTGGTGCCGAATGAAAAGGCTTCGCACATCTGGCCATAGGGATTGGAGACCCATTCGCGTTTCATGTCTACCTTGGGCCAGTATCCGCCTTCAGCATTCACGGAGGTATAGTTTAACAGGCTGATCCTCACCACCTTTTTAATGGGAATGGAAATCTCGGGGGTATCCTTTACAAAAATCAGCCGGTTTCCGGCAGCCAGGGTGTCGGTATTCACTTTTAATACCTTGGCCGCCACCTCAAATAATTTGGCCCGGGCATTCTGGGCCGCAATTTGGACGGCCTGGCCCCCCACAAAGGTGGACACCTGGGAATAGGAACCGGGATCCGAAGAGGTGGTTTCCGTGTCCGCCGAGACCAGATGAATGTCTTCGGGCAGAAGCCCCAGCTCTTCGGCAGCGATCTGAACCACCATGTTGTCATTGCCCTGGCCATTGTCCACCACCCCGGACATGACCGTTGCCTCCCCGTCTTCATTAAATTTGATAAAGGCCTGGGATCCCCCCCGGATTCCCATGGGAAATCCTGTCTGAACCGAGTTGGTCCCCATGCCGATGCCGTGGAAAAGGGGTAGCTTTCCAAATTTTTCTTTCCAGCCGGAACGTTCAACAGCCTTGTGAATGGTTTCATCCATGGCACAGGAAGCGACAAAGCTTTTTGTGCTGGTGTATTCCCCCTGCTGCCGGGAGTTTTTAAGGCGCATCTGAACGGGATCAATTCCCAAATGGTCGGCAATCATGTCCAATTGGGTGTCAAGGCCTGCGGCAAAGCCCCGGCCATGGACCCGGATCATCCCCCGGATGGGTTTGTTGGTGTAAATTCTGTAGCCGTTGTACCGCACGCTTTCCATGCGGTAGGCCTGCTCCATGGACAAAAAAGGAACACTGGTGGCAATGGGGCCTGTGGAAGAATAGGCCCCCCCGTCCATATAACAGGTGGTTTCCCGGGCCAGCACCCTTCCTTCCTTGTCCACACCTGTTTTGTGGGTGGTGATCATGGCATGCCCCTGGCGGGTGGCAATGGTGTTTTCTTCCCGGGTGAATTTTATTTTCACAGG
>CAXHYW010000186.1:0-6830 GCA_964021475.1 uncultured Desulfobacteraceae bacterium
TGACTTCACCTGTGCCGCTCAAACCCCAATTGCCGTCCAGGTATCCGCTGGAAAATTGCTGGATCAAACCGATGATAATGCCTGCCACAACAGCACCCAGGATGGAATCAAGCCCCCCCAGAATGATGACAGGGAATACGATAATTCCAAAGGCATGGAGGGTGTCAAAATTCAACCCTGTAATATTACCAATGATACACCCTGCTGCCGCCGCAGTTAAACCTGCCAAAGCCCAGGCAAGACCAAAAACTTTTGGTACTGAGATACCCACTGACATGGCACCGAACTGATCATCAGACACGGCTCTCATTGATATTCCAATGGTTGATTTTTTGAAGAACCAGGAGAGGCCGCCAATCAGGGTAAAGGTGATTATAATTCCCACAAGCTGTGTCCAGGAGATGGAAACACCGCCAAGGGACAGGGGGGCCTGGGGAAGAAAATTAGGGAATGAAAAATTTTCACTTCCAAAGGGAGTCAGATAGATCAATCCATCAAGAATTGATCCCAATCCGATGGTGACCATAATGACGGATATGATAGGTTCTCCGATCAGTCTTCGCAAAAAAATCCTTTCAACACTCATGGCCAGAAAGAAGGTAATAATCATGCTGGCGATAAAAGAAAAGAAAATCGGCACCCCCAGTGAAACCGTAAGATAATAGGTGATAAACGCACCGGCGGCGATAATCTGTCCATGGGCAAAGTTTGCCACACGGCTTGATTTATAAACCAGCACCAACCCCAATGCGGCCAAGGCATAAATGGAGCCCACGACAATACCGCTGACTACAATTTGAAAAAAATAACTCATCAGATTTCTTTAGACTCCTTTCACCGTGTAAAAAGCAATGCTTGTTTTGACAATATTCGACTGCCCGTCTTGATACTGGAAGGAAGCTTCCACCTCTTTTGTGTCAATGGTTTCATCGTAGAGTGCATCATACAGGTTCTGGTATTTTTCCTGTACAAATTTACGGCGGATTTTACCGGTTTTGGTCAATTCACCATCATCCATGTCCAATAGTTTATAGAGCAGGGCAAACCGTTTGATTTTAAAATGTTCTTTTTCAGCACGACTGTTAACATCCAGCACCTGTTCCATCATAAGTTTGGCCACTTCCGGTTTGCTGGCAAGATCCATATAGGTTGTAAAGGAAATTCCCTTATCCTCAGCCCATTTACCCACAACAACGGGGTCTATGTTGATCAGACAGGACACAAACTCTTCCTTGTTCCCATAGATCACAGCCTCCTTAATATAGGGAGAAAATTTGAGGGCATTTTCCAGGAACATGGGGGAGAACATCTCCTCTTTGTTATTGTGCATCACATCTGACAGGCGGTCAATGACCACCAGGTGTCCGTGCTCATCAATAAATCCGGCATCCCCGGAATGCAGCCATCCGCCCTCCAGGGCTTCTGCGGTTTTTTCAGGCAGATCAAAATACCCGGGGGAAACAGAGGCCGATTTTGACAGGATTTCCCCGTCGTCGGCTATTTTGCATTCAGTACCAGGCAGGGGTTTGCCAACGGTTTCCGGACGGACATCCCCGTCTCTGTGCATGTAGGCGATTCCGGTTATTTCCGTCTGGCCGTAAATCTGTTTTAGATTCACACCGATGGCCTGGTAAAAGGTAAAGAGTTCAGGGCCTAGGGCGGCACCACCTGTATAGGCCCGTCTAAGTCGCATGAGGCCGATTTGGTTGATCAGGGGTCTGATAATTATCTGGGTGCCAAACCAGGATTTTAGCCTTAATCCCAGAGGCATGGATTTTCCTGTCATCTTGTAACTTGCCGCTTTCAGACCCACCTGGATAAAATAATTATATAAAAGTTTGTTCAACCAATAGGACTGGTCAATTTTCAACCAGATTTCGCTTCGTATGGTTTCATAAATCCTTGGCGCGCCAAACATGAAGTGGGGGCCGATTTCTTTGAGGTCAGACATGGCTGTTTCAACGGACTCAGGAAAGTTGATGGTAATTCCCGTGGCCATGGCAATACCAAATGAGTTCATTTGTTCCCCAATCCAGGCAAAGGGTAGAAATGAGACATATTCATCCGTGGGTTCCAGGGGGTCCACTTCGGTGATTTTAACACCCATGTTGATATAATTTTTATGGGTCATGATGGTACCCTTGGGAAGTCCCGTGGTTCCCGAAGTCAGGCAGAGATGGCATGGGTCATCGGGTTTTCCTTGATCCACAAGACTTTCAAAAAGATCTGGAGAGGCGGCATGTTCTTTCTCCCCCAGTTTGTAGAGATCCTGGATATCTATGAACCAGTCATCGGACATATACTCTCTCATACCCCTAGGGTCTTCAAAAATAACTTTTTTAACATTGGGGATCTGATCTCTGACATCAAGAACCTTGTCCACCTGCTCCTGGTTATCACAAAAGACGGCGGTCACTTTCAGATATTGAAGGATCTGGGCAATTTCAGCGGGCATGCTGGTCTGGTAAATACCTGCTGAAATGGCACCAATGGCGTGGGCACCAATGGCTGTAAACAAAAGTTCCGGGATATTATCAGAGATGATGGCAATGGTATCCCCACGTTTCAGACCGATTTGCTGGAGGCCCAGGGCTGTCTTTCTTACATGGTCATAGTAGTCTTCCCAGGTATAGGTATTCCAGATTCCAAAATCTTTTTCTCGTAAAGCCGGGCGTTTGGGAGAGCTTGCCACCCGCCAACGCAGCAATTGGGGGATGGAGTATTCAAGTAAGTGATCATTATTGCTCATAGATTTAGTCCTCTCCAATATAGGCTTCAATAACTTTAGGATTTTGGGAAACCTCTTCCGGGGTTCCAGACCCTATTACCTCACCGAAATCAAGAACATAGATTCTGTCTGAAATGTCCATGACAACCCCGAGATCGTGCTCAACCAGGACCACGGTAATTCCCTTCTCCTTTTGGATATCCATGACAAACCGGACAATGTCCTCTTTCTCTTCCTGGTTCATTCCGGCCATGGGTTCATCTAAGAGCAAAATATCCGGTGCAAGGGTTAAGGCACGGGCGACTTCTACTTTTTTTTGAACCCCGTAACTTAGGTTGCCCACAAGACTTTTCCGATAGGGTTCCAGTTCCATAAAATCAATGATGCCTTCCACAAAGGCTCTGTTTTCAGCTTCCACCCTGGAGGCCTTTCCATGAAACCAGACAGCATGGAGAAAACTGTATTTCAAATTTTGATGCCTGGCCAGGAGCAGGTTGTCCAGAACCGAAAGACCTGAAAAAAGTTCAAGATTTTGAAATGCTCTGGAAATCCCCATGTTGGACACCTGGTGGGGGGAGGCATGGGTCAGCTTTTTCTCCTTATAAAAAATGTCCCCCTTTGTGGGGTGGTAGAAACCTGAGATGCAGTTGAGCATGCTTGTTTTACCGGCGCCATTGGGACCGATGATGGAGGTGATAAGACCGGGCTCAATTTTCATGTCCACATTGGACAAGGCTTTGAGTCCGCCAAAAGAGAGAGTTACATCTGAAATATTTAAATGTGCCATATAAAGTCCAAATTCTTTAAGTCAGATTAACGAAAACGTTCTTACCCGGTGAACCAAAAAGGGGCTACAAAAGCTATATAAATGAATAAACCAGACACCACCTCCTATCATCAATGAATTAGATTTAGTTGACTAACTGTTGGCTGCTATTATTAGATATCATTGGTTAAATATTATCGGTCAAATGTCATTGCTTCAAACTGAGTGACAAAAAAAAGGGCTATGTTGCACAATGTGGTATCTTGTCATGGATAATCCATAGTAGATCGCTTTTCAGGTGTCAAGCCAAAACCTTGTGGTTCCCAATAAAAATGAGATTTTCCTAAACCTTAAGGGTTTTCAGAAAAATCGGTCTTAATTTTTATCCGGTCAATGGATCCGTCTTGAGTTTTGGGCAATTGCTCAATGAACTCAACATACCTTGGCTTCTTATAGCCAGCAATTAGTGATCCTGTAAATGCGATCAGCTTCTCTTTTGTCAGCTTCTTTCCGGGGTGAAGGGCAATGAGGGCTTTAACACCTTCGCCAAACTTTGGATCAGGTACTCCAAAAACACAGACGCCTTTTACGGCCTCGTGCTGGAGAATGGCTTTTTCCACTTCAGCGGGGAAGACGTTCTCTCCCCCCGGTTTGATGAGTTCCTTCTCCGCTTTTCTACCCTTGAAGAATAGAAAACCGTCGGAATCAATCATTCCCAGATCTCCGGTATGGTGCCAGCCTTCCCTGAACGTATGCGCGGTAAGTTTGGCGGCATTCCAATACCCCTGGAAAACCAGTGGGCCTTTGACAAGGATTTCACCCGTGGTGCCAGTGGGCAAGAAATTGTCAACCTCATCGGCAATTTGAACATAGGCAAGTTGTGATATAATACCTGCCGACCCCGGACGTTTAAAGTATTCAGAAAAACTAATCAGTCCCGATGTCTCGGTCTGGCCGTACATGGTCCAGAATTTGGAGCCGGTTGCGGTCTCCCATTTTTTTACCGTATCGGGCATCTCAAGTCCGGCCACAATCTCAAGGCTGGACAGATCAGAATTTCCTGTTTCAATGATGTCTAAAAGGAGTGATAATATGGGTGGGAAGGAACCAAAAATCGTTACTTTTTGTTCCTGGATAAGATCAAGGGTGTGCTGGGGATCAAACTTTTCAAGTATAACATTCTTCCCTCCGGCCATGAGGGTTCCCAAACCAAAGTTTACGCCCATGATGTGGAACAGGGGTAAAACATTTAAATGGATTTTGGTTTTGTTCAGGCCAAAGGTATGGATAAGTTGCAGGTTGGACAAAATTATATTTTCCTGGCTCAGTACGGCTCCCCTTGGTTTGCCCTGGACTGCTGCCGTATGAATGATCACAAAGGGATCTTCTTTCCGGCCGATAACAGGGGAAGTTAAGGGGGGGGACTGATACAGGGGTAACGCATTCCCGTCAATGGTGAAACTATGATCCAGACAGGAATGTTCGGATATCAATTTTTCGGCCTGGTCGGCCATTTGGATGTCACTAAAAATCACCGAGGGAGTCGTATCCTGGATGACATGGGACATTTCTTCGGGGCTTAGCCGGCGGTTAATCAGGACCAGACAAAGGTTTAAGGCAGAAGCTGCCCCAAATAGATGGAAGAAAAACGGATGGTTAAAACTTAAAACGGCAATCCTTGCCCCGGGTTCAAGATCGAGGCTTTGGAGTCCTTTGGCAAGTTTCTGGGTCTGTTCAAAAAGGTCTGAATAGGAGATGTCCTGGCTTTTCCAATGGATGGCGCAATGGTTGGGGTGTAACAGTGCATTTTTTTCGTAGATCTCAAAAAAACTTAAGGTGGATTGACTGTTCATGAACCATTACTCCTTGGAAAAGGATTATTTAAAAGTTCTATTTGTGCCCAGACTATCATCCGGTGCAGATCAGCAAATGCAATTTTAAGAACGAGCGCTCAGTCTCAAGTATATATTGTGTAATAAGTTAATTTGTTCAGGTTTGTCAAAGACTTTTTTTTATTGCCAGTCCATTTTTATTGTGTATTGGGGAAGACTACTGAAAACAGGGTGTAACCCGAATTCAGACAATCTTCCTGGTCGGTGCAAAATCGGCATTTGAGGATATCGCCCGGGCAGGTGTCCTCCTGGTTCTCCTGCAAAAAGCGACATCGTTTGGAGTCAATTTTAATGGTAAAGCCAAGGCGGTCTGAAAAAAGTTTCATTCGCAACAGATCCGCTCCTTTCCCGCCGGCATTGAACTCAAAGGGGGTTTTAGTGGAATAGAGCAGAGTTTCCTGGGTAGTGAAAAACCCTTCGAAGATCCGTTTCTGGTCATCTGGTTCAATGCCCACACCAAAATCATGAACCTGAAAGAGGATTCCCTTCGTGGTTTTACTGGCATTGACATCGATGCGTCCCTGGTCCGGTGTGTTTTCAATGGCATTTTTAAGCAATCCCCCCATGATTTTGTTCAACACATCCGGTGGCATCAGGAGGGGGGGAAGTGCCTCGGCAAGATCAAGGTTTATCTGGATCCGCCGGAAATGAAATTCAGGGCCCATGGCCTTAAAAAGATTTTGAAAGCCTTCGGAAAGGTCAATGAGTTTATGGTGCTGGGACCTGTAACCAAATTTTGTATCAATGAGGTTTCGGATGGAGTGGCTCAATTGGTCCGGGTCAAAATTTTTACTGTGGAGGGCACCTTCGATAAGTGTTTCCAGTTCATCCTGGCAGGTTTCCAGCATTTTGAGCAACAATCCCCTTGCCGCATATGTTTTGTCCTCCATGATATCTGCGACTTCATCCTGGATATCCACAATCCGGTTCAAATTTCGTTCAATTCGGTTCAAGGTGGCATCGGCTTTGACATTGGGCGCGGTGCCAAGTTTCTTTCTCAGAATTTCCAGGGAACCGGTGAGAATGGCCACCGGCGTTTTTAACTCATGGGATAGATGATTAATGGCTTTGCCCTTTGCCCGGTTCAGGGATGCCACATCCCGATAAGCCTCCTTGAGCGCATCGGAGAACCGTGCATTTTCAATGGAGATGGCGGCGGTTCCCCCAATCATGGTCATAAGTTCCATATCATTGTCATCAAAGAGATTGTGTTTTTTGTTAATGGCACACAGAACCCCAATGATGCGGCCATCGCTTCTGATGGGGACCCCCATGATATTCCGGGTCTGATACCCCAATTTTTTCTCTCTTTCAGGATAGGTTTTCAATAGAATGTCCGGATCATTCACCACCTCGGCCTGGCCGGTTTTCATGACTTTACCCGCAAATACCTCATCTAAGTTAAACCGAAATTCCCTGGCCCGTTCCTGGGTGTCTGAATCAT
>CAXHYW010000187.1:0-6818 GCA_964021475.1 uncultured Desulfobacteraceae bacterium
CCATCAGATTTTCTATCATCAATATCCCGGGCAGAGTAATCAATCATTCTCGCAGTCTGATTATGCGTTTATCTAATGGGCACCCGGCATATGAAGTTTTTGTTAAAGCACGCAGGAAAATTGCAATGTTACAGGGAGCTTGGGCTCCATCTGGATAAGTTTATGACCAGGATTTACATCCCAAATTTATGTATATATTTCACGCCGCAGGATAGTTACGCCCAAAAATTGGCACTCATAAGTGTTTGGGCTTCGGAAAGCTCTGCTCCGTCGAAATAGGCCCACGATTTTAAAAAAATCCCCCGATTTTGCTTTGGACGGGTGTATAAAAAATTAGGCGGTGGATTTGGGAAAGGTCTTTACTCTTTTAATAATTGTTGTTAAGGATTTGTTTAGCAATATTAATTATAATTAAATTCGGATCAAAGATTATTCAATTTTGAAAGATATGCGGTTAGTTATTAATTTATTGGAAGATATACGGACAACCGTTCATTTACTTGTTGGACGAAGCCCTTCGGGCGGACAGAGACGGACTTGCTATTTTTACCCAAGGGCCAAACATCGCGGAAGGCTCACCCGATAAATCGGGTTTGACCAACTAATAAGTTGAAGTCAAACTTCGAGGTTTTTGGGCTTGGTGGTAGCTGCTTAACGTTAGAAAAAGAGTATTATAAAACATAAAGAATATACTTTCTGTGAAATTAGACCTTCCTCATGAAATGACATTCGTGAGTTAGCATTAAACTTGTGCTATTGGGTTTTTAGAGGTCATTAAGACTCAAGATGGAAATTGACAATATCTTTTTTAACGCATCACTGATTTTCATAAATTGCGGTTCTATAATAAATAGTAAGGTGCTTATGAAAACACTATATTTTTTTCTAATTTTTTCTTACCTCATTTCCGGCGTTTCCCTTGCTCAGGATCTATTGACCATCACTTCGGCCCTTCCTGCAAAACCGTATGCCTGGATTGAAGATGATCAGCCCGGAAGCCATAATATGATCGGTGTCGGCATGAATATCCTTCATGCTTTTTTTGATGAACTCAAGATAGGACTCCGGCCCCAACTATACCCATGGGCCAGGTCACTGCAATATGCAAGATCAGGAGAAATTGATGCCCTGCTGACTGTTTTTCACACAGAAGAAAGAACAGTATTCCTGGATTTTTGTGAACCATATTTAAATATTGATGTCTGTGTCATTGTCCCTAAAGGAAAAACCTTCGTATTTGAAAAATGGGATGATCTTATTGGGAAAAGAGGCATCGGCATCAGAGGAGACAGCCAGGGGAATGAATTCGACAATTTTGACAAAACAAAACTGAACATGTTCAGGGTCACAGACACGCAGCAGGCGTATGCCATGCTGGTGTACAAAGATAGAATGGATTACCTTATATATGCCAGAGAGGCCGCGCTGATCGATGCAGTAAAATTGGGTTACTCAGAAAAAATAGAACTTCTGCCCACACCGGTAACTTCGCAGAAACTGTATATCGCTTTTTCCAAAAAATCACCCTATGCCGGATATGTCCCAGCACTGAGCGAGAAAATAAAACTATGGAAAAAGAATGGTAAAATTAACGAATGGTATCGTAATGCAATGGAAAGATGTCTTCAATAGGGAGATGACGGATCATCAGCAAACTGTTAACAATAAAAAAAAAGACTATTATACCCTGGCACAGCCGTATTCAGTTTCGTATCAGTATAATTGTAATAACAACTCTTGTTGTTGTTTTGGGTACACTGGGGTATCTGCAATACATAAAAATAAAAAATGAAGTCAATCGCGGGTTTATGGAAACGGCTGATTTAGTTTCTTCAAGGCTATCTTCGAATTTGGGCCGAAGCTTGTACGCCCTGGCGCCGGAATTCGCCTTTCAAATACTTTCTGCCGAAATGAATAATAAGTCTGTTTATGCCATTCTTGTCTATGAAAAAAAAGACCTTAATATCAGCGAAGAACTTTTTGCAGGATATATCCGAAATGAAAACGGGCAGATTCTCCCCCTGAAGTTTCTTCCTGCCGAATATAGGATCCATCAAAGTATCAAGAGCGAATTTGTTGAAGTCCGGGATATAATATATTCAGATGAAAGACAAAATACAGTGATTGGAATGGTTGAGGTTTATATGACGCGTAAATTCGCCGAAGCTTCAATTTTACAGGCGGCCAGGACACTTGTTTTAAACACGACGGTGGTAACCCTAATAATTGGAGCATGTCTATTATATCTCTTACAACTATCGACTCAACCGATTATCAGCCTTACTAAAATTTCCGCTGAAATTGCTAAAGGAAACTTTAACTATAAGATCGATGTAAATGCTAAAAACGAATTCGGTTTACTGGCGGATAGTTTTACCAGAATGGGTATTTCAATTAAACAACAGATCTATTCACTGAAAAAAGAAAATGTCGAGCGATTGCGTGCAGAAGCACAATTGGATCAAAGCCGGCAACAACTCCAGGCAATTATAGATAATACTACTGCATTAATATACCTTAAAGATATCAAGGGAAGATTCATATTTGTCAACCGTCAATTTGAAACTCTTTTCAATATATCCAAAACTGATGTTTCAGGTAAAAATGATTATGATGTCTTTCCTAGGGAAATGGCTGACTCGATCATTCTAAACGACCAAAAAGTGGTGGAAACAAACTCTCCTTTGGAAGTTGAAGAAAATGTACCCCACAATGACGGCATCCATACTTATATTTCAACTAAATTTCCCCTGTTTGATACTTTTGGAAGTCTTTATGGCATATGCGGAGTATCTACCGATATTTCCGACCGTAAAAAGGCTGAGGACCTGCTGAAAAATTATAGCAAAAAATTGGAGCAGACCGTTGAATCACGAACAAATGAGTTAGAAATAGCCAAAAAACAAGCCGAAGCTGCGAATCATGCCAAAAGCGCATTTCTTGCCAACATGAGCCATGAATTGCGGACCCCGCTTAATGCAGTTATAGGATTTACCCAGTTAGTATCAAAAGATAAACGTCTGTCCGTCCGCCATGGTGAGCATCTGAATCTGATCCGGCAAAGCGGTGAGCATCTTCTGGCCCTGTTGAACCAGATCCTTGATCATTCGAAAATAGAGACTGGAAAGCTTTTGCTTGATGAGATTGCCTTTGATGCTCACCGTCTTCTTCAAGAGCTTGAGGGCATGTTTTACCCCCAGGCAGAACAAAAAGGATTACACCTGATTTTTGAACAACCACTTGATGTGCCCTGCAACATTATTGCAGATGAGATGAAACTTCGTCAGATGCTGATCAACCTCATCGATAATGCCGTTAAATTTACTGATGAGGGCTATGTATCGGTATCTATGAAGAAGTCATCTGATGATGCAGGTTCTTTCCCCTCTCCAATCGCCCTCCAATTCATTGTCAAAGATACCGGTCCTGGTATACCGGCGGATGAAACGAATCAACTTTTCAAGGCCTTCACCCAGACGGAAACCGGGAAAAAAGTTCATCAGGGAACAGGCCTGGGCCTGTCCATCAGTCAGAAGTTTGCACAATTGATGGGCGGTAAAATAACATGCAGCAGTGAGCCTGGAAACGGTACCACTTTTTCTTTTACCATTCATGTCCGTGAACCAGATCTCTTAATTGTCAAAAAAAAAGAGAATCTCCATAGGTTACGCCTACCGGAGACGTCAGGAAAATTTGAACGTAAAAAACTGAGAAAAGGGGTGGCGGAACTTCCTGAACACCTTGTTTCAAAGCTCAAAGAGGCGGCGACTTATTGTGAAGTGAATGCCATTAACCGCGTGATCACAAATATTTATACTAAAAATTCTGATATAGCCGAAGCTCTGGAACAGAGGGTAAAGGAATTTGATTTTGACGGAATACTTGCATTAATCAAGGAGAGCCCATGACAGAACAGGTCCGAAACAAAGGGTACAATATCCTGGTAGTTGATGACAACCCCATGAATATTCGCCTACTGATCAGCATGCTGGAAGAAGAGGGATACCAAATCTGGCCGGCACCCAATGGTGTACGCGCCCTGGCTGTCCTTGAAAAACATACTATTGATCTGATCCTTTTGGATATCAGAATGCCGGAAATGAACGGATATGAAGTCTGCAAACGGATAAAATCCAATAAAAAGATAAAAGATATCCCCATCATTTTTGTCAGTGCCCTTGGAGAAACCTTTGACAAGCTTGAGGCCTTTTCTGTGGGCGGTGTTGATTATGTGACCAAACCTTTTGAAGAGAAAGAAGTTCTTGCCAGAATACAGACACAACTAAATCTTGTTGAACAACAAAGGCGATGGCAAACACTTGCTGAAATTACATTTGAAGGTCTCCTGGTTCATTGCAATGGTAAAATTGTCGAAGTTAACCCGGCCCTTGAGGCCATACTGGGATGTAAAAGAGAAGATCTGATCGGCACCAATGCTTTTGACCTATTGGTGCCGGAATCCATTGAACCTGTTCGAAAACATATGAAAAATGGATTTGGGCATCCCATTGAGCTGCAGGGGATCAAAAAAGATGGTTCCATAATTCCGGTGGATATCCAGATTAGACATATCATCTGGCAGGGATTTGATGCCAAAGTGCTTGCGATACGGGACATGTCATGGCGGACTTTTTTCAAACAGGAGCAAAGAACCATCGAGGCTGTTCTCGAAGACGGTACCCAGTTTGGAGAGCTTGTGGGAAAAACTGATATCATGAAAAAAGTTTTTGAATCCATTCTCAGATCAGCTGCATCTGACTCACCCGTACTGATTAGCGGGGAAACCGGCACAGGAAAAGAATTGACGGCAAGGACGTTGTTCAATTTGAGTGAAACCTATAGCAAGGTTTTTATCCCGGTCAATTGTGCCTCCATTCCAGACCAGCTCTTTGAAAGCCTGTTTTTCGGCCATAAAAAAGGCGCGTTTACAGGTGCGGATAAAGATCATGTCGGTTTTTTTGAACAGGCCAAAGGTGGTGTTCTTTTTCTTGATGAAGTGGGTGAACTCTCCATGGAGATGCAAGCAAAATTGCTCCGGGTCCTTAATGATTTCATCTATACCCCTGTGGGGTCACAAGTCTCTCAAAAAGCTGATGTACGACTATTGGCGGCAACCAACCAAGACTTGCCTTCTCTCATGGATCAAAAGCGGATTCGAAGCGATTTTTTCCACCGCCTCTATGTTTTGAACATTGATCTTCCGCCATTGCGCTGGCGCAAAGAGGACATCCCAGATTTGATCACCCATTTTTTTATCATTAATCCCCTTCCCGGGAATAAACCAGCCAGTCTTCCTATAAAGATCATGGATCGATTCAATAATTATGACTGGCCTGGAAATGTCAGGGAGCTTTTCAATGAACTTCTTCGATTTACTGCCACAGGAGAGGTCAACCTGTCCGGACACCTGCCCCAGCTGGCAGCAGAAACCCAGCTCACACCCCCCATTTATGGCAACATGCCTCTAACCTGTGCCATCGAACAATTTGAACTATTTTATATCCCCCATATTCTTACGGCCAACAATGGTCACAGGGGAAAAACAGCCGACACCTTGAACATTGACCGCAAAACCCTCTATCGGAAGCTTAAAAAATTTGGACTGGCCTGAAGCGATTCGAGCGTCAATGCCCCAATCGGGCACCAACGCCCGAATCGCTTGGGTCTCTTTATTCAAATAGCTTTCAGGCCGAGTCACAGACGGTACTAGGGCATGCACGCCCGATTTTTTCTTTGTCACCCAAATCATTTTCCCGAAAAAACCACGGTTTATCATATTAATACAGTAGGTTATAAAACACTTCTTCTCTGGTGCAAATATTGCTAACTACTTTTTATGTGAATATTTTTTGATCGGTAATATTTTTCTTAATTTTATTTTTTAACAAAATAGCCGGTCAAACGACATAAGAATATAAGGGATAGGTATGGAAAGAAGCAACTCATCCAATGTGTTTCATTTTTTTCTGAACCGTGAATATGTTTCCATTGCCAAAGCAAAGGGCGTTTATCTTTATGATGTTCAGGGGAATGAATACCTGGACGCCTCCGGCGGCCCTATTCTGTGCAATCTTGGTCACGGAATTGACGAAATGTCACAGATCCTTGGAGACCAGGCCAAAAAGCTTTCATATGTTCATCGCATTGATTTTACGAATTCCCCACTTGAAGAGGCTGCCAAAAAGATCTGTATGGTCTCTGATTATGCCATGGAGAAAGTTTTTTTCGTTTCAGGTGGCACTGAAGCTGTGGAAATTGGTGTAAAAATTGCCCGGAAATATCATCTTGATAATGGAAAACCATTTAAAACCAGTGTGATTTCAAGATGGCAGAGCTATCATGGAAGTACAGCGGGTGCTCTTGCCTGGACCGGCAATACCAGCCGAAGATCAGATTTTTTACCCTATCTCCATGATTCTACCCATATACCACCTGCATATTGTTATCGGTGTTGGTTTAATAAAACGCCTGCAACCTGCAACCTGGAATGTGCCAATGCCCTTGAAAACGAAATCATGTGCCTTGGGCCTGACAACGTCTCTGTTTTTCTTGTAGAGCCTGTTTCAGGTATGTCTCTTTGCGGGGCTGTGCCGAAAAAAGGATATTTTGAACGTATCAGAGAAATCTGCGACAAGTTTGATGTGCTGTTAATGTTTGATGAGGTAATGACCGGAATGGGCCGGACCGGGAAAATGTTTGCATATGAACACTTTAATGTTGTCCCTGATATTTTGGCCCTGGGGAAGGGACTTGGAGGCGGTTATTTCCCGATAGATCGGAAGAGCACACGTCTGAACTCCAGTCACTCCGGAGAATCT
>CAXHYW010000188.1:0-6814 GCA_964021475.1 uncultured Desulfobacteraceae bacterium
GAGATTCTCCGGAGTGACTGGAGTTCAGACGTGTGCTCTTCCGATCTATCGCTTAGAATGAGCCCGTGTTTTGGGGAGTTCACTGGCGGTAGATTTCAAGAGAAATATGTTAAATTTAAAATCCACACTATTGAAGCCGGTACATCTTTGGTATAGTATTGTTTGTGTAAATTTTTTATCAACCCATATCAGGAGATAAACATGGCAACAACCAATGATAATCTGAAAGAAGCCTTTGCCGGAGAAAGTCAGGCCAACCAAAAGTACAAAGTATTTGCAAAAAAAGCACAAAAGGACGGGTTTGCCAATGTTGCCAAACTGTTTTTGACCACGGCAGAAGCCGAGCGTATCCATGCCGAAGGACATCTGAAAGCCCTGGACATGATCGCTTCCACGGCCGAAAACCTCCAGGCGGCCATTGATGGCGAAACCGATGAATTTACCAATATGTACCCCCCCATGGTTGAGCAGGCTGTTGCGGACGGCCATAAAGCCAAGACCATGTTTCAATTTGCCGTTGCCGCAGAAGCGGTTCATGCCCAACTGTATACCAAGGCATTGGAAGCGGTTAAAAACGGTGTTGACCTGGATGTGAGTGAATTTCATCTTTGTCCGGTCTGCGGTTACATCGAGCTTGGATCAGCTCCGGAAAAATGTCCTGTCTGCGGGGCAAAACAGAAGGTTTTTCAAGAAGTTGTCTGATCTGTTTTAAGCTGCCATAAATCTTTGGGTCAGAAAAAAGGAGTAAATAAAATCAGGTGTTAAAAAAAAAATTAACTCCCCAGGTTTTGATTATCGGCGCGGGAGTCACCGGTACTGGTATCGCCCGGGATCTTGCTCTCCGGGGCATTGAGGCTCTTGTCATTGAACAGGGCAATATCAACGATGGGGCCTCGGGCCGGAACCATGGCTTGCTTCACAGTGGTGCCCGGTATGTGGGATCTGATCCAGGTTCTGCTGCAGAATGTGCAAAAGAATCCAAAATTTTAAAAAAAATTGCCGCCCACTGTATCGAAGAGACCGGTGGTCTCTATGTGGCAGTGAAAGGGGATGACGAATCCTATATCGCTGATTTCCCGAACCTATGCAAAGCGGCGGGTATCGTTTGCCAACCCCTTTCCATCCAGGAGGCTTTGGTGCTTGAGCCCGGGCTCTCCAAAGAGATCATTGCGGCATTTAGGGTAGATGATGCCTCGGTGGATCCCTTTCATCTGTCTCTTGAAAACATGAACCAGGCCATTGAGCATGGGGCTTTATATTACAGCAATTGCCAGGCTATTGATGTGGTTCTTGAAGAAAAAAATCATGGTAAAAAAGCCATTGAAAAAGTACGGGTCCGGAATAATCTGACCGGGGATTGCTTTAATATTACCCCCCAGGTAGTCATTAATGCGGCGGGTGTCTGGGCCGGTATGGTGGCAGACCTGGCCGGAATCTGCATTGATATGATCTATTCAAAGGGGTCCTTGCTGGTCACCCATAATCGGCTTACCAATCATGTGATCAACCGTCTTCGACCGGCTTGTGACGGGGATATTCTGGTGCCCGGCCGTACGGTTTCCATTTTTGGCACCACCTCGGTGCGCCTGGATAACCTGGATACGATTTTACCGGAATTTGATGAAATTGATTTTCTCGTTGAACAGGGGGCTCGCATGGTTCCCGGGCTTGAAACGGCCCGGTATATAAGAGCCTATGCCGGTGTCCGGCCCCTTGTGAGCAGCCCTAAAATCAAAGGGGATGACCGGGCCGTTTCCCGGGGTTTTTATCTGTTTGACCATGAAAAGGACCAGGTGGATAATTTTATAACCATTACCGGCGGCAAGGTGACCACCTATCGGCTGATGGCAGAGAAGGCCTGCGATCTGGCTGCCCAAAAACTTAAGGTTTCAACCCCCTGTACCACGGCCACAACTCCCCTGATGTCAAAGGCCCCAAGCAATCTTATCGAAGCGGGAATGTCTGTTAAACTCTGGGCCAAGTCATCTATCCCCGGGGACTCCATGATGTGCGAGTGTGAAATGGTGCCCAAAAGCCATTTCAAGGAGCTGATTCTCTGGCTGAAACAGAATCGGGAAACCGCTGATTTAAATTCCCTTCGGATTCACTCCCGGTTGGGCAAGGGGGCCTGCCAGGGAACTTTTTGCAGCATGAGGGTGACGGGGTTGATGTATGATGACGCGTATATTAAGGATAGCCAGGGGCTGGACAATATTAAATTTTTACTTGATGAACGGTTTAAAGGCCAGAAACCGGTTCTCTGGGACAATCAGCTGGCCCAGGCAGAGTTGAATGAAGCTATGTTTTGCTCTTTTTTTGGACTGGACATGATTGGACCGGACTTGATTGGATCGGGCAGGCAAGGAGGAGCCAATGGAAAATAACACTGAAATAAAGACCGATCTTGCCATCATCGGAGCGGGTATGGCAGGCATGGCTGCTGCTGTGTTTGCGGCAAACCGCGGAATATCGTCGGTGGTGGTGGGGGGCGCCGGCGCCTTTGAATATTCAAGCGGCCTGCTGGATCTTTGGGCATTGACCCGTCCGGAACTGGGGTTTTGCAAAGATCCCTGGGAGGGGATCGGGCAGATCTCAGAATTCTGGCCCCATCATCCTTTTTTAAAGATCAATGAATCAGATATTGGCAAGGCCTTTGATGAGCTGACGGATGCCCTGGGGAAAAACGGCTTGCCCTATGGGGGGCACCTTTTGGAAAACAGTGGGATTATTACCGCATTCGGCACCATAAAGCCCACCTATCGGTTTCCAATGACCATGGCCAATAATATCGCAGCCCTCACTCAAAAAAAACCGATCTTGCTCCTGGATTTTGAAGGGTTGAGAGAATTTCGGGCCAAGTTTGTCCAGCAGGTTTTGTCATCCACCTTGCAGGATATCCACATTGCTGCAATTGATTTTCCGCAAATGGCCAATCGGTCTGAGCTTTTCACTCCCCTGATGGCCCAGGCCATGGAAACCGAACAGGTCCAGGATAAATTTGTTCAAGCGGTGCGCCCCTTGCTCAATGGCGAATCCTATCTGGGTATTCCTGCGATCTTAGGCATCAATGGGTCGGGTGAAATTCAAAAACGGTTGGAAGGGCTTTTGGGAATAAAGGTTTTTGAAATTCCAACCTCACCGATCTCTGTGCCGGGTATCCGGCTAAAGGAAACCTTGAAAAAAGCCCTGGAAGACACTTGTGTCACCCGGTTGCAGGATAGGCGTGTTTTTTCGGCAACCTCTGTGTCTGGCAAAGGGTTTATTTTAGAGGCCAATACCCATTCGGGCACCAATGGCACAAGGATTCAGGCCAAAGCCTGTTTGCTTGCCACGGGTAGATTTTTATCAAAGGGATTGGTATCTGACCGGAAAGGGGTAACAGAAGCGGTTTTTAATCTGCCCGTGGATCAGCCGGAAGAAAGAAAAGACTGGCATGGCACCACCTATTTTGATCCCAGGGGGCATGCCATAAACCAGGCAGGACTGAAAACCGATAGTGCCTTAAGACCCCTTGGCAAAAAGCGAACCCCGGCCCATGAAACTCTTTATGCGGCAGGATCCATTCTGGCAGGCCAGGACTGGATGCGGACCCGATCCGGTGCTGGTCTTTCCATTGCAACGGCATTCCATGCCATCCAGCAGATGACTTTTTAACGGAGTCAAAAGAATGAAGGAAAAAATTAAGATATTGTTTTTATGTACGGGAAATTCCTGCCGGAGCCAGATGGCCGAAGGCTGGGCCCGTGCCCTGAAAGGCGATATCATTGAGGCCTATTCGGCAGGGATTAAGCTCCACGGCCTTAACCCCGATGCCGTGGCAGTGATGGCCGAAGCCGGGGTGGATATTTCTCTCCAGAGCTCAACGCATGTCAATGAATTTGCCTCCATAGATCTGGATTTTGTGATCACGGTCTGCGGCCACGCCCAAGAGAGCTGCCCCTATTTCCCCGCCACCTGTGAGGTGATCCATGTGGGATTTGATGATCCACCCAAAATGGCGGAAAAATTGGCCCAACAAGGTTCAGATAGACAGGCTCAGTTGGATTGTTTCAGACAGGTTAGGGACGAGATTCGTGCATTTGTGCAAGGCTTACCAGAGAGTTTAAAATTCCAAGGAGAATAAAATGACCCTGCAGGGAAACGATGACCGAAAAATGACCAGTGTTTTTGAGAGATACCTGACACTCTGGATAGCCCTTTGTATTGCCCTGGGGATAATGCTGGGCAAGGTGGCACCCCAATTTGCCAAAACCCTGGACGGGATGTCAATCAATGTGAATGGTGCACCGGTGGTTTCCATCCCCATTGCCATCTGTCTTTTTTTTATGATGTATCCCATCATGGTGAAAATTGATTTTAAAAGTGTGGTCAAAGCCGGTAAGAGTGTGAAACCGGTGTTTTTAACCCTTTTTTTGAATTGGTGTATCAAACCCTTTACCATGTATGCCATCTGTGTGTTTTTCCTGGGTTTTTTGTTCAAGGGGTTTATCGGTACAGAGGCGATGGATCTGGTAAAACTTCCCTTTGGTCTGGACCTGCCGGTGGGAGCCGTGCATGGTGCAGGGACTGTGGTGCTCCAGGAGGGCATAAAGATGCTGGAAATCCCTTTGTGGCGAAGTTATTTTGCCGGGTGTATCCTTCTGGGGATAGCGCCTTGTACCGCCATGGTTCTGGTGTGGGGATATCTTGCCCGGGGCAATGATGGGTTGACCCTTGTGATGGTGGCCATTAACAGTCTGACCATGCTGGTGCTCTACGGGGTTCTGGGGGGATTTTTGTTGGGGGTGGGAAAGCTGCCCATTCCCTGGCAGGCGCTGCTTCTTTCCGTGGGAGTGTATGTGGCCCTTCCCCTTGGGGCTGGGTATTTGTCCAGAATATGGATCATTCACACAAAGGGAGAAGCCTGGTTTACCCAAAAATTTCTCCATGTGTTAACCCCTGTGACCATCGCCGCGTTGCTGTTAACCCTGGTGCTGTTGTTCAGTTTTAAGGGGGAGGTGATTCTGGCAAATCCTTTGACCATTTTATGGATTGCCGTTCCGCTTTTTATCCAGACGCTTTTTATCTTTGCACTTGGGTATGCCGGGGCAAAACTGCTGAAATTAAAATACGAAGATGCGGCGCCTGTTGCCATGATTGGAGCTTCAAACCATTTTGAAGTGGCCATTGCCACAAGTGTCATGTTGTTTGGGCTCTCATCGGGAGCCGCTTTAGCCACCGTGGTGGGGGTTTTAATAGAGGTGCCGGTGATGCTGATGCTGGTTACGTTCTGTAAAAAAACCGCTTCCTGGTTTGAGGGATAGACCCGGGGAAATTGTATCTGCCATTGGATTGAGATGGGGAAAAATAACACCGGCCATTTGGGATTATCTTCAAATGGCCGGTGTTCTATTTTAAAACAGGTGGGCTTTTTTTACTAATATTTAGGAGTCCAGCGCATTTTTTCAATGATGGTATTGAGTCTTTCACCATCATTGTTGTGCTTGAATTCGGAAAACTGACAATCATTCTGGGTAACATTGGCCTTAATCGCCTCTGCTCCCACCCGCTTGGCAACTTCCAGGGATACCTTGTTCAATTGATCCAGAGGAGGACAAAGGATACCGTTCTGGATATCTTCTTCACTGACAAATTCTGCCATGGCATGGGCTGCGGCTGAAAAGAATACCGGCAACACTTCTGTTGCACCGGACGCCACAATTCCCAAACCGACGCCGGGGAAAATAAAGGCGTTGTTCATCTGGCCGATGCGATAGGCCTTGCCGTTGTGATCCACATCTGCAAAGGGAGAACCGGTTGCCACAAGGGCTTTACCATTGGTCCATTCATAGATGTCCTTGGGCAGGGCTTCGGTCTTAGTGGTGGGGTTACTTAAGGGCAGGACCGCCGGGCGGTCTGTGTTCTGGGCAGCAGCTTGTACCACTTCTTTGGTAAAGCATCCCCCCTGTCCCGAGGTTCCGATGAGAACGGTTACTTTTTCATGTTTAACCGCATTCAACAGGGTGTTATCGGCAGGGGTTTTCAGCCATGCCATTTTTTTGGGATCTTTGGCAAATTTTTCCTTGTAGTGTTCCAGATCCCGGTCAGTGGTGACAACCCCCTTGGAATCAAGAGTGAATATTCTGGCAATGGACTCGGCTTCACCCATTCCCTGTTCCATAAGTTCCACCTGGATCTGTTCGGCAATGCCGATACCGCCTGCGCCAGCACCATGAATCAGATAAACCTGATCGGTCATCTTTTCTTTTTTTACCCGCATGGCTGCGATAATACCGGCCAGGGCAACGGATCCAGTTCCCTGGATATCATCATTAAAGGAAATAACCTGGTCGAGATATTTGTCCCGGACGGTAAATGCGGTCTGTTTTGAGAAATCCTCCCATTGGCAAAGGGCTTTGGGAAATCTTTTCTTAAAGGCCACCACAAATTTTTCAATGAACGCATAGTACTCATCCCCCCGGAGGCGTTCGTGCCGCCAGCCCAGGTAATTGGGGTCGTCTATCAGTTCTTTGTTGTCTGTTCCCACGTCAAGGGAGATGGGCAGGCAATGCCAGGGGGCGATTCCGGCTCCCTGGGTATAGAGCATCAGTTTTCCAAGGCAGATGGGAATCCCGCCAGCGCCCTGGTCACCTATCCCTAGGATACCCTGGTTATCGGTGACAACGGCTACCCGGATATCTTTGTCCGTATAGTTTGCCAGGATATATTCGGCATACTCAATGTTCCCTGGATAAAAATGGATGCCGTTGGCTTGCCGGAACATAGAGGAATACTGCTGGCAGGCAAGGCCCACCGTTGGTGTATAGATGATGGG
>CAXHYW010000189.1:0-6759 GCA_964021475.1 uncultured Desulfobacteraceae bacterium
CAGCGCCCGGGTATCCATGTTGGACAGATGCCCTGTTCTTGATTTGACCCGCTGTTTTAAAAACCAGGGATAGGATCCATTTTTCAGCATTTCCGGATCATGGTTGGATTCGATATACAGGGCATGACAATTTTTTAAATGTTCTTTGACAAGTGCTGTGACATGACCTAGGTCCGTGGCGATTCCAATTTTTTTCTCCCCAAAGGAAAGAGTCAACCCGGCCGGGTCCCGGGCATCATGGGAAATTGAAAACGGAGCGATCTGCAATTCATTAATAAAAAAAGAGGTCCCGCACTCAAAAAACTTAAGCTTCGGAACTTTACCCAGATGTTTGCAGGCCCCGTGGGTTTGGGGGGTAAGATAAACAGGGATATTGAACCTGCGGCTCAATATCCCTGCTCCTCTAACATGGTCGGTATGTTCATGGGTGATGATGATGCCGGAAAGAGCTTCCGGTGTTTGCCCCACTAAGGCGAGGCGTTTTTCAATTTCAACACCGGACAGTCCTGCATCAACCAACACGGCTGTTTCCGGAGTGGAAACAAACACACAATTCCCCTTGCTGCCGCTGGCAAGGGGACAAATCTTTAAAGATTTATTTTTCTTCATCTTTTAAAGCTGCTTTGTAACTCAGCTTAACTTTTCCATCCCGGGTAATGTCCAGAACCTTTACGCTAATGATTTCACCTTCCTTGACCACATCGGTCACCTGCTTGACCCGATGTTCCGCCAATTCTGAAATATGAACCAGACCGTCGGTGCCGGGTTTTATATTAACAAAAGCGCCGAAATCAGTGATTTTCACGACTTCACCCTGGTAGATGGCCCCGATTTCAGGATCCATCGCGATATCAGACACCATTTTTACGGCCGCATCGGAATCTTCCTGATTTTCAGCAGCAATCTTTATAATCCCGGAATCATCCACTTCAAGAACCGTATTGGTTTCAGACTGGATGGCACGAATCACCTTTCCGCCAGGTCCGATGATGTCCCGGATTTTGTCTTTGTTGATCTGAATGCTCACAATTTTAGGCGCAAGGGGAGACAAGTTCTCCCTTGTTTTATCCAGGGTTTTCAACATTTCATCCAGGATATGAATCCGTCCGCCACGGGCCTGGGCCAGGGCAGTTTCCATAATATCTTTGGACAACTCCTTGATCTTGATATCCATCTGAAGCGCTGTAATCCCTTCGGCCGTACCCGCAACCTTGAAATCCATATCTCCGAAATGATCTTCATCCCCGAGAATATCTGACAAAATAGCCGTTTTATCACCTTCCTTAACAAGCCCCATGGCAATTCCGGAGACCGGAGCCTTAATGGGTACACCGCCGTCCATAAGAGCCAGTGTTCCGGAGCAGACCGTTCCCATGGAGGAACTGCCATTGGATTCCATGACCTCACCCACCAACCGGATGGTATATTCAAACTCTTCTGCGGAGGGCAAAATTCTTGAAAGAGCTCTGTGGGCCAGATCGCCATGACCGACATCTCTACGGCTGGGACCACCCGCCCGTTTGACTTCGCCCACTGAAAAGGGAGGGAAGTTATAATGGAGCATGAAGGCCCTAGTGGTATCCCCATTGTTCAGGGTTTCAATACGTTGCTCGTCTCTACCGGATCCAAGGGTCAGAACACCCAATACCTGGGTTTCACCCCGGGTAAAAAGAGCGGAACCATGCAATCTAGGCAGACAACCCGCCTCACAGTCAATGCGTCGGATCTCATCAAATGCCCTGCCATCAATCCGCTTGTTTTCCGTAAGAACAATCTTACGGCTAACAGATTTAACGGTTTTACCAAAGGCCTCTTTGACCTCGTCAATCTGATCCGGATATTCATCCGCAAAATGTGCTTTTACCTCGTCTTTTAAAAGGCTCAAGGCATTGGCACGTTCAATCTTTGTCTTGATCTGAACCTTTTCATGGATCTTGTCAGCGGAAAATGCGGCGACTTTTTCTGCCAGAACTTCATCCTTTACTGGCGGGACAAACACTCTTTTTTCTTTTCCAAGAGTTTCTTTCAGCTCAATCTGTAGATCAATGAGGGGCTGCATGGATTCATGACCAAAAAAGATGGCATCCAGCATATCTTTTTCAGAAACGATATTTGCACCGCCCTCCACCATGACCACGCCTGTTTTGGAACCGGCAACGGTCAGGTCGATATCACTTAGCTCCATCTGTTCCGGGGTGGGGTTGGCAATAAACTGGCCATCCACTCGCCCCACTTTAATACCGGCAATGGGGCCGTTAAAGGGGATATCAGATATTTCAAGGGCAGTGGAAGCACCCACCATGGCCAGCACCCCGGGATCACACATTTTGTCTGTTGATAAAACCGTGGCAATCACCTGGGTTTCAAAATTGTACCCTGGTTCAAACAAAGGTCTGATGGGCCTATCAATCATCCGAGCTCTTAATGTTTCATTCTCCGAAGGACGGCCAATTTCCCGTCTAAAATAATTGCCTGGGATTCTACCAGCGGCATAGATCCGCTCCTGGTATTCCACGGTAAGGGGCAAAAAGCTCACTTCACGCGGGTTCTTTGCCGCCACAGCAGTTACAATCACACGGGTTTCTCCGTACTGGACAATAACCGATCCAGATGCCTGTTTTGCAATCTTACCGGTGGTGATGGAAAATTCTTTCCCACCGATGGTTGCTGTTCTCGTTTGTTCCATAATTTCTCCTAATAATAAAAAAAAAGGCGGAGAGGTTGAGATACCTTATAAATAATAAACCCGCATCTTTGCCATCAAACATCTGCTTGATGGCAAAGATGCGAACTTATTTAAAAGCACCCCAATAAACCGCCGCCAGTTCAAAAAAAGGTTGGTATAAATCAACCTCAATAAAAACAAAGAACCGGCCTTCGACCCGTAAACAGTCAAAAACCGGTTCATGGTCATTCTACCGTCTAAGCCCTAATCTTTCAATCAAAGACCGGTACCTATTGATATCTTTTTTCTTCACATAGTCCAGCAGGCTTCTGCGCCTTCCAACCAGAATCAAAAGACCTCTTCTTGAATGATGATCTTTCTTATGAATTTTAAGATGTTCAGTAAGATAACTGATGCGGTGGGTCAAAATTGCCACCTGTACTTCGGGAGAGCCGGTATCCGACTCGTGGAGCTTGAATCCCGCGATCATCTCCTCTTTGTTCTCTGCTAATAAAACCACTTTTTGTACTCCTTTGTTTGGAATAAATAAAACATGGTATAAAATTTGACCGTTCATGACCGACCTTCATCCGATATTCCATTCAGAAAAATAAGAGGTGCGAACAGATCAAAATACCATTACAAATATGTATAACCGATGAAAAATACCAGTTAACTTGAAAAAACGCAACAATAATTATAGATGGGTAACTCTTTGTCCGGCTCAATGAGGGCCAGCAATTGGTTGGAAGAATCTACCAGCCGTATGATCGAGGGAACGCTATCCGAGGGAAGTTGCGGACTGATCTCTTCTGTGGAGAGTTTTTGCCCGTATGAAATTTTTTTTTCCAGGGCGGGTGTCACCTGGACACTTGGCAAAAAGGCAAGACAATCGGACATGGGAAGAATATAAGGTTCGATCTCTTCTGGTGCCATTTTTTCCAAAACATCAAGCGCAATTGAATTGTTCAGGTCAAATGCGGATGAGCGGGTTCGGCACAACCCGGACAAATGGGCGCCGCACTTAAGTTTTTTTCCGATATCATAGGCCAAACTTCGAATATATGTGCCGCCGGTACAATGAACGTCTATTTCAAACTCCGGAAGATCAATTTGGTCAACACAAATACTAAAAATTTCGATATTTCTATGTGGCTTTTGTATCATCACCCCCTTACGGGCCAGCTTGTAAAGGGGTTGTCCTTCGTGCTTCAATGCGGAAAAACTGGGAGGAATTTGTTCCTGGCAACCTGAAAATTGAGCGACAACCCCACGGACCTCTTCAGCTGATATGGCGCTAACTACCGCCGGATCAGCCTCAAACACCGTTTTCCCTGTGCAATCGTAGGTATCGGTTTCAACACCCAACCTCACCCTGGCCCGGTATTGTTTAGTGCCGCTTAGAAAAAACCGGGATATCCGGGTTGCCTTTTGAACGGCAATCAGCAAAAGGCCGGTTGCAAAGGGATCCAAGGTACCGGTATGACCAACTTTTTTTACACCCAATACCCGCTTTACCCTTGCCACTACTCTTGCCGAAGAAATCCCTTCGGGCTTATGAATCGCTAAAATACCATCTTTCATTTAAATTTGCCCCGATTATTGATCTTGTGAATCAGGATCAACAGAATCGGTTGAAAGATCTATCAATTCTTCTGTTTCTTCTGTTTCAGCGGTCTTAACATCGGGCTTAACATCAGAATCCGAAGCCGCCTGGATTAGCGCATCCATCTTGGCGGCTTTGTCAAAAGAATCGTCGTGGAAAAACCTTAGTTCCGGCATGAATTTAAGACCCAGTCCCGGGGCGATGCTCTTTTTAATGAACCCCTTTGACTGCTTAAATCCCTCCATGGCTTCAAAAACTTTCTTCTTACCTCCGAATACCGTGATATAGATATCGGCTATGCGAAGGTCGGCGGTGAGTTTCACCCCACTGATCGTCGCCATTTCAACCTTGGGATTATTGATCTTTTTTCTCAAAAGATCTGTAATAGCCACCTGAATCCTGCCAGCGATTCTATCTGCTCTAATATAGGGTTTCATTTATTGCCTTATTAACCCTTATATTTTCTTTCTTCAACTTCATAACACTCGATAGCATCGTCCACTTTAATGTCATTATATTTTTCAAGGCCGATACCACACTCGTAACCCTGATCCACTTCTTTTACATCATCTTTAAACCGTCGCAGAGAGGAAAGCTGGGTATCACATTTAATGACCCCGTCACGAAGAAGGCGAACCTTTTTACCCCGGACCATCTTACCCTCCACAATGTGAGAGCCTGCAATGGTTCCCATCTTCGGGACCACAAAGACCTCCCGGACTTCGGCACGACCGATAATGATCTCATGGAAGGTGGAGGGCATCATACCATCCAAAGCGGCCTTGATATCATCTATGACATTATAAATAATGTCATAGAAGCGCATATCCACATTTTCATCCTTGGCCATTTTCCGTATCTGGGGAGAAGGCCTGACATTAAACCCAATGATAATGGCATCGGATACGGCCGCCAGGGCCACGTCGGTTTCATTGATGGTGCCAGCACCTGAGTGAACAATTTTAACATCCACTTCATCCTTGGCCAAATCTTTCAGGGAAGCGTTCAGGGCCTCAATGGAACCCTGGACATCTGCCTTGACAATAAGCTTGAGTTGTTTAACCTCAGCAGATCCGAGGTTCTCAAACATCTTTTCAAGATTGGCCCGACTCATTTTGGCCAGTTCCTTGGCCCGTTGTTTCTGCATTCTGTGACTGGCTATCTGTTTGGCTTCTTTGTCAGAATCCACCGCCGTAAATTCATCACCGGCATCAGGGACGCCTGTGAGTCCCACAATTTCAACGGGTGTACTTGGACCTGCAGCATCAATTCGAGCACCGGAATCATCAATCATGGCCCGGATACGACCGGAATGCAACCCGCAGACGATGGGGTCTCCATCCCTCAAGGTTCCTTGCTTCACCAGAACCGTGGCAACGGCTCCCCTGCCGACATCCAGTCTCGATTCCACCACATATCCGGTTGCCTTCCGATCAGGGTTGGCCTTAAGCTCAAGCACCTCGGATTGGAGAAGCACCATTTCAAGCAAATCATCAATCCCCTCACCGGTTTTGGCGGAAACCTTTACAAAAATGACATTCCCGCCCCAATCTTCAGCGAGCAGATCCATCTCAGACAATTCTCGCATAATCCGGTCCGGGTCCGCGCCAACCTTGTCCATTTTATTAACAGCCACGATCACCGGCACACCAGCCGACTTGGAATGATTAACGGCCTCAATGGTCTGGGGCATAACCCCATCATCCGCCGCAACCACAAGGATAACAATATCGGTTACCTTGGCACCCCTGGAACGCATGGCGGTAAAAGCAGCATGACCCGGTGTATCAAGAAAGGTAATCCGACCGCCGTTGGGAGTTACTACGTTGTAAGCCCCAATATGCTGGGTAATACCACCGGCCTCGCCACTGGCAACCTTTGAGGTACGGATAACATCCAACAATGAGGTTTTACCATGGTCAACATGACCCATAATGGTCACAACCGGAGGGCTTTGAATCAGATCTTCCTCTGCATCTTCAGCCGTTTTAATTTCAAGCAGATCCTCTTCATGGGAATTTGCTTTTTCCACTTCAAAGTCAAATTCAGTGGCCACAAGGCTTGCCGTCTCAAAATCAATGGTCTGATTCACCGTGGCCATGACTCCCATGCCCATCAGTTTTACAATCATCTCATTGGCCTTGATTCCCATTCGTTTTGCAAGCTCTGAAAGCTCAATGGCCTCGTCAATTTTAATCCGTCGTTTAATGGCCTTGGGGGTTGTGATCTGTGTCTTTTGGAAATTGCCCCTGTTTCCCTTAATTTCTTTTTTACCCCGTTTTTTCCGGCCCCGGCCCTTGTATAAATCGTTCCCTTCTACAACCGATTTTTGTTTGCGGCTTTTCTTTTTTGCGGCAAAAGCAGGCACAACCGGAACGTCCCGTCGCCTCTCCTTTCTTTTTCCACTTGGATCGTTGGGCAAGGACATATCCGGCCCGGGGGCAGCAGCTGCTCTGGCCGGACGTGCCGAATCGGCAGGTCTTTGCTG
>CAXHYW010000190.1:0-6728 GCA_964021475.1 uncultured Desulfobacteraceae bacterium
GAGATTCTCCGGAGTGACTGGAGTTCAGACGTGTGCTCTTCCGATCTACGCTGGAAAAGGTCGCCAGGTGATCGGTCAATATATGCTTTTTTTCTTCATGGTGAAGAAATAATCCCTTTTCATTAATGACAAAGATGGAGCCTAGGTTGCCAATGGTTATATTTTTGATCTCCTGGAACAGATCTTCAAGGGGACAAACAAGGGCAACCACACCGACCACCTCTGGTTCCTGATTGGCAACATAGGACATGATGGCCGGGGCAAAAATAATAACAGAGGCTACACCAAAATATTTGCCGGGAACTGACATGACAGGGGATTTGGTGGCAAACGCCTTCTGCCATGCTTTCATAGGTTTCAGATCAAAGTCGACATATTTACGCTTATAGGGTGCCATTTCAAGGATTTTGCCGGTGACAGGGGTATAAAAAACATTTACAAACTGGGGATATTGTTTTCGTAACTCCTGTAAGGTTGTTTCAATATTAATTGCCGTAATCGTAGCACTACCTAGATCCTGGCTTATGTTCAAATAAAGCCTTATGGTTGAATCGAGCTGGCCTGAGTAACTATAACTCAGCAGCTTTGCATTTTTTTGGGCCTGATCTTCAAGGGCGGATGAAAAAATAATACTGGTGGTGAACGTGATGATACCAAAAATGGCAATCAGAACAGGAATAATAACAATCAAAAGCCGATGCTGAATTTTCAATTTCCAAAATCTCCTAAAAACAGATATCCCCTTGTGCTTACAATGCATGACAAATAAGAACACTTAATTTTTTAAATAATGAGAGTCCTTGATTTATAGCGGTAACTATAGCGGTAACAATAAATTATTGTATAATTGACCCGCATAATACATTGAATAGGTTTTTTTAAAAACCCTTCATTTATTAAATTGAACGTTTGATTTTTCCTGGGTAAGGGTATTCCTCTTGATATTATAGGGATCTTCTCATAATATTAACACTATTTTTGAAAGATCACCTCAAAGGGGAAAGAACAGATGAAAAAGAAATGGATTATTGTTCTATGCTTAATCTCCATAATGATTCTTTGGGGCTGCGGGCAAGATGAGGTTGTTATTGACGAGGACAATCAAAAGAGAACTGCCAGCAATGAAACACTCAGTAACAAAATTGATAAAGAGCGCAAACCGCTGATTACACTTTCAGCCACAGACACAATTAAGATTTTTGTCCGGGAAGATGGTGCCCCGGGAATGTATCTTGGAAAGGACGGTCAGGTTCACGGTTTTTATGTGGAGCTTGAAAAAATGATCATGGAAGGAATGGGACAATCCTATGTTTTTGTTTCTTATCATGACATTGGGCCCGTTGCCCAGGAACTGAAATCCGGAACCCATCACATTGCGTTAGCGGCACCTGATCTTCCGGAGTATAGAAGTTTTTTAAATCTCTCCATCCCCTACGAAGTTCTCAATTATGTGATTTTTGTCCAGAAAAACAATACAGAAATTGCCGGTTCGACAAGGGAAGAATTAATCAAAAGTCTTCATGGAAAGAGGGTGGGCGTTCAGGCCCGTGGGCATATTTTTCAACTTCTCCGGGATATTAAGGAGATTGAACTTATAGAATATCCCACCACCACCAAAGCCCTTGGGGATCTTAACAACGGGCTTTTGGATGCGGTGCCGGATGTAAAAAGGATCGGGATTTATTATGCGAATCTCAATAATTGGGATATCCGACCCCTGGGCAATCCCATCATCAGTAATAAGCTCACCACTGCTTTTTCAAAGAGAATTGAGACATCCTTGCTGGATCGCTACAACAAGGCGCTAAAAGCCCTGATATCGGATGGCCGTTTTGATGCACTTTACGAAAGCTATTTTGGTCCCATGGATGTGGAAGACCGCCCCTAGCTGTCAACCCCCTTGTCGGGGTTCCGGTTAAAAAAATCTGGACGATAATCATGGTAACCAGAATTATCGACAGAATAATTATTTTTTGAAGGAGATAAGATGACGGAAGATTTGGATTGGTTGCTCGGAACTTATTATATTTATCATTATGATGACAGAGACGGTCAGATCATTGAATATCAAGGCACCTATAAAAAGGATGACAAAGGGGATATTTACGTTTACTGGGAGTTTGAAGACTATACATATACAGGCAAGGTGGTTGTTGCCGGAGGAAACATTAATATATTTTCCGAGCGGGACAATGAAAAAGAGTTTGTTCTATGTATTATGCCCCGGCCCAATACAGACCATCTTAACCTGCTTTGGGGGGTTTCCGTTGGCACCAGCATGAGGGGAAACTATCCCGCCTCGTTCAGAGTTCTGACAAGTAGAAAAAAATTGTGTTCAGAAGAGATAACCCAGGAATTTGAGGAAGCCGGAGTCACACCGGAAAACGGCATTACGGTCCTTGACTATGATGCCGAGAAAAAAAACAAGAGAACTAATGACCTGGGGTATAAAAATGGCAAAATGGTTGCCCATCCGGTTTATAAAAAAATGCTCGAAGAAAATCCTGACCCGGAATTGGATTTAACATGGGATGAATAAACATAAAACAACAGAAGCAAAAGATGTCATCTTCTTTAAAGAGACAGTTTCCTATGAAAAAAAAAGGGTGGAAACCCTTCATAAAAAATGGAATGCCTTTGTCTCAGAAATGGTAAAACGCTATAGAATGGGTGAATCTGAAAAAATTACATTAAAAATCCATAGTCTGATACAATCTCCGTCGAACAAAGAATTCATAGAACAATATGTGCTCAGAGATGAAAGGGTCTCGGAAAAGAAAGGACTTATTCAACTTATTAAGGATGTGATTTCTTATGACGCCAAGTATAAAGAGTTTGTACTTGACCCCCAAAAAAACATTTACAAACTGATTGCTGAAAATCTTAAAAAGGATAAAAAAATTGCTGAACTGCAACAACAAGTGGACCAATTTAAAAGCCTTAACAGCCCGGAAGAGGTTTTAAAAACCTTAAAAGAAAATAAAATTAAACTTTGGAGTGACAGAACATCTGATGATCCCAAAGACCCCATCGCCTTCTATGAAAAAAACTACTCTTCTTTTAAACCAAAGATGTATCAGTTTATCTTGGGAAAATATGACAATTCTTTATTGAAGGCCATGGTGCAAAGAAGCCAATACCTAAAACGAAAAAACGATCATAAATACATCCTCTTAAGTAAAATAATCTCACCAAAAAAACAAAAAACGTTTAACGATCTATCCATAATCAAGCACAATGACCCGCTTTTAAAAATTACCAAAACTATCCGCACGCTTGCCAACAATAAAAAATTAGAACCATAACCTTTTTATCGTTTTTCAATACAAATAATTAGCAATTATTTGATTTTTAATCGACTTAATCAAGCTAAAAAAAGTTTTTTTACTTGACAAGAATCTTCTTCTTGGATAATTCTCTGTAAAGTTTTTCGTTCTTTAATTTATATTCTTTTCGATAATGCCTATTCAGGCCTCAAAAAATGGAGACATTTCCAATGAAAAATTCGATTCTATTAACCATTGCAATTCTGACCATCGCTCTAATCTCCCCAGTATTCGCTGGCGGTCTTATCACCGCAGAAAAATGTGCCGTCGCTCCAGAGCAACTCATTGACTTCACCGGTGATACCGCAAAGGTTCCTCTCGGGATTTTTGAGGATGGAAAAGGTCATGCTTTCTGTACCAAGCTTGTGGACGGTAAACTGGCTATCCTCTACGCCTGGGATGTAAACACTAAACGTGGCCATCAAAAAGGCGAAGGCTGGCTTGGGGGAAAATGGAAAGCTGACGAAAAAGGGTTTGGGAAAAGTGGTAGTGCACGGATTAAGTTTAGCAAGAATGACCCTGACGTAGCCTATTTTTCTTTTCGAAATAAAACCAACACAACCATGAAGAGGATTGCGAGTATGTAGATTACCTCTGAACAATATAGTGGGTGCTGTGAAAGGGCCTTAGCCCTTTAAATTATATGATATTCTTACAAGGGTATTTTATCGATTTGCAAGTTTTTGGTATAAACGCTAACCTTTTTTGGGGGGGGGGATTTTATCGACGAAATCGACTATCCTCCCCCCATAACAGTTCAGCAGTTGGATTTTTTTCGAGATCAACTATTATCGACCCGGTCATAGTCTTGTAACGTTATCCAACATTGTGGATTGAAGTGAGTTAGAACAAGCTTTAGCCCAAAAATTTTGTGAAGACTAAAGCATTCCTGGTATCTTAACCCGGTTAATACGTGCAGATGGATCCATCCCGCATGATCAGGTGGCGGTGGAATGTATTGGTTTGTCGGGGTGCGGTCAAAAAAGCTCAGACAGATGAATCACCTGGATGTTCCGCCCCTGTTTTAAAGCCCCGCCACGAAGCTGCATCACACATCCCGGACATTCGGTAACCAATAGATCCGCCCCGGATTTTTCCACATCCGAAAGTTTCTTGGTGAGGATTTCATGGGAGACGGCCGGAAAGTTGGCGGAAAAGCTGCCCCCAAATCCGCAACATGTTTCTTCCTCAAGGGTTGAAACGTAGCAGTTTCCGGATTTATTGATCAACTCTTTGGGATCCTGTTTCACCCCGAGCCCCCGACATAGATGACAGGGCGAATGGAAGGCGGTTTTGCGGCCTGCACCTTTCACGGGTTCCACCCCCACAACCGAGTTCATGAACTGGCTGAAGGGGATGATTTTTTTGGCAAATTCGGCCGCCTTTTTGGGGGCATACTCCTGTACCAGATCAGGTAGACTGTTTTTTAAATGGGACCCGCAGGAGGCACAGAGCGTGACAATATAGTCCACCTGTTCATTTTCAAAGGCCGCAAGGTTCTGAAGGGCCACATCCCGGGCTGCCTCTTTTTCCCCCATCATATGAGCGGGCAACCCGCAACAGGACTGACCCATGGGAAAGCTGACTTGGATATTGGCTTTGGCAAAACCTTTCATGGCCGCCTCCAGCTGTTCCGGATAAACAAAATCCTGGACACAGCCGGAAAACAGGGCGATTTTAAAGGTCGGATTTTTAATCGGTGGATTTAATTTTTCAAAACGATCCCTGAAGGGAATTTTGGCTATGGCCGGCAATACCCTGAAATTATGTTCCTTGGAAAAAATCATGGGCAGATGGCGCAGATAGGGGGTGCCCCCGGTGACCGGTTTCTGGGCGTGCTTGGCCGTTCGCAGCAGGGTGTGGAAGAGCTTCCGGTTTTTTAAAACCTTGCCCAATAGCAGGCTTTTTAAGGGATGGCCTTCCTCATCCTGGATCTTGGCATGGATCTCCTTGATGAGTTTTGGCAGTTCAATGCCCCCGGCGCAGACCGCTTTGCAGGCCCCGCAATTGGTGCAGTTCTGGACCAGGTTCCGGGCATTTTCCCTTCCATGGAAAAAATAGGTGGTGATCAACCCGATAGCCCCGATATAGACATAGCCAAGCTGGTGGCCCCCCACCATGCGGTATACAGGGCAGACATTGGCACAGGCCCCGCAACGCACGCATTGGAGCACCTGGGCAAAGACAGGGTCAGCGGCAATCTTTTTCCGGCCATTGTCCAGAAAAACAATGTGCATCTCCCGTTTGCCCCCGGCAGCGGGCTTGCATTCGCTGGGTCCTGTGATCCAGGTCACATAGGAGGTGATGGCCTGGCCCGTTGCATTTTTGGGCAGAATCCTGTTAATGGCCAAGGCCTCTTTAATGGTGGGCAACAGCTTGTCAATGCCGACCAAGGCCACATGAACCTTTGGCAGGGTGGAAACCAGTCGGGCATTGCCCTCGTTGGTGGCAATTCCGATGGTACCGGTCCCGGCCACGGCATAGTTGGCCCCGGTGATCCCCATGTCCGCCTGGATATATTTTTCCCGCAATTGGCGTCTGGCCACCTTGACCAACCGCTCAATTTCGGCATCTTGTTCTTTTCCCGTGACATCGGAAAATAGGTCCGCTACCTGGAACCTAGATAGATGAATGGCGGGCATAACCATGTGGGAAGGGCCTTCATGGCGCAGCTGGACAATCCATTCCCCCAGGTCGGTCTCCGTTACCTCCAACCCCAGATTTTCCAGCCAGGGGTTCAAATGAATCTCTTCGGCGGTCATGGACTTGGATTTGACGATATGTTTGGATCCACTCTTTTGGGCTATTTCCCCGATGATGCGGTTGGCATCCTCTGCCGTATCGGCCAGGTGCACATGGACGCCGTTTGTTTCGGCCTTTTTTGTAAATTCTTCTAACAGGGTTTGGTTGTTTTTGATGGCATGGGCCTTGATATCCGCCACTTCCTGAATCATGGCATCTACATCCATGCCGGCAAAGGCATTCTCCCTGGAAATTCTGTAGGCCACGGCAAAATTATCCATGGCTGTGCGCAAAAATTTATTGTTCAGGGCAGTATCCAGCCGTTCTTTATAGGCTTTTAAGCTTTCTCCTTTTTCTTTTTTCATGAGGACGCCTCCACCAGCAGGATGATAAGTTCCAGGGGGCCGTGAACCCCCAGTGCCAACACCCGTTCAATATCGGCGGTCCGGCTGGCACCGGTGATGAATGCCGTGTAGGACGAAGGGTGTTTCACAAGATCATTGAGTTCATCGGCCATGGAAAGGGCGGTTTCCCGAATCTTTGATTCCTCCAGAATGGCCACATGGGTTTCGCAAAGCATGGTGGAAAGTCGGGTTTCTTCGGAATCGGAATTTAACACCAGGGTTCCGGTTTCAGCGATGCCAAAATCCACCCGGGTGA
>CAXHYW010000191.1:0-6726 GCA_964021475.1 uncultured Desulfobacteraceae bacterium
GTTTCATGACCCTTGCCTGCTGCCACAATAATATCCGAAGGCCGGGATATCATGATCGCTAATTCCAGGGCGGTTTTCCGGTCAACTTCTTTGAAATATCCTTTTCTTTCAGGATGGGTGAAAAGGGTATCCCGATCCAGTCCAACAATCCCGTCGGCCTGGATCCCGTCGGCCCGGATGCCGTCTATGATCTCCTGGACAATGGAATCCGGGGATTCGTGTCTGGGGTTGTCCGAGGTGACAATGGCCACATCGCTGTATTTACAGGCAATTTTTCCCATGAGGGGCCGTTTGGTCCGGTCCCTGTCTCCGCCGCATCCAAATACGGTGATCACCCGTGCCGGTGCCCGCTGTGCCAGGGTGGAAAGGATGGATTCAAGGGCATCTGGCGTATGGGCATAGTCCACAAACAGATAGCGGTTGAGCCGGTTTGTGACTTTTTCCAACCTGCCCGGCACAGAGGTGAGGGATTCAATCCCCTGTTGAATTTTTCCAATGTCAATGCCGATGGCAAGAGCAGCTCCTGCCGCACATAAAATATTTTCAAGATTAAAGGTGCCGGTGAGACACGTTTTGAGGGAAATTGGGTTTCCCGCCAGGGTAATGGTACCGGACAGTCCATTAATATCATCTGAAATATTTAAGGTAGATATGTCTGCCGCCCTGTTGTGGCTTACCAGAAATTTGGGATATGAAAGATAGCTGGCCAGGTGTTTCCCCCAGTCATTATCTATGTTAATTACCGCAGGTGCGATTCCACTTGCGCTGTTGGGACCTAAAAAATCGGTAAAAAAGCGAGACTTACACTGAAAATACGCTTCCATGGTTTGATGGTAATCCAGGTGGTCCTGGGTCAGGTTGGTATAGACCCCGGCATCAAATTCACAGCCATCCACCCGGTGCTGATCCAGACCGTGGGAGGAAACCTCCATGATGACGTGGGTGACCCCTGCCTGTTTCATCTGGAACAGCGTTTTTTGTAATTGGATAGCATCCGGGGTGGTGATGGGATTGTCAACCGTTGTCCCCTTGTACCGGATGTTGACCGTTCCAATCACCCCTGTGCAAAACCCGCAGGCATTAAAAATGCTTTCCAGTATCCAGGTGATGGTGGTCTTTCCGTTTGTTCCGGTAACGCCTACCAGTCTCATCTCCTTGGACGGCCTGCCATAAAAATTGGCTGCCACAATGGCAGTGGCTTTTCTGGAGTCCTTTACAAGGATAATATTGCTGTAATTATCAGGGTTCGAAGGATCGGGATGGGTTTGAGCGATGACGGCAACAGCCCCGTTTGAAATGGCCTGGTCAATGTAATCATGGCCATCTGCTGTGTATCCCTTGACGGCCAGGAAAAGTCCGCCGGGCACAACATCCTGGGCCCGTGAACTGATGGCGCTGATCTCAAGTTCTCCCAAGGATTCAGGAACCAAGTTAGGGGCGCGTTTCATGCCACAGCCGGTCTCAGGCGCTAGCTCACGCTCTATCTTGCATCCTATCTCGCATCCATTTATCAGTGCAGACAGCTTCAATTTTTCTCTCCCTTTGTCACCGCAGCGATCATGGGGGTTGCTCTTTCCGGGGCAATATTCAGGTAGCTAAATGACTTGGCCATGATGGCTTTAAATGCCGGGGCCGCCACGTCTCCGCCATAATACTGTTTTGTGGGCTCATCTATTACCACAAGGATGGCAAGCTCTGGATTTTCCTGGGGAGCAAATCCGGCAAAGGCAGAAATATACTTGTGTTTTGAATAACCGCGGTTGCCCTTGCGGGCCTTTTGGGCGGTGCTTGTTTTTCCGCAAACGGCATAGCCTTCCATGGCAGCCTTTGTTCCGGTTCCTTCCTCCTGGACCACCATGTTCATCATCACTTTTATCTGGGCCGCTGTTTTCGGAGAAACCGCCTGGCGTAGCTGTGTGGGCTCAAACACCTGGAGATCTTTGCCCTCTTTGGAGATGATTTTTTTAATCAGCATGGGTTTCATCAGTCGGCCGCCATTGGCAATGGCTGAAATCCCTGAAATTAGCTGAATCGCTGAGACCGAGATGCCCTGGCCAAAGGAGATGGCGCTGGCATCAATTTTTGACCAGCGTTCATGGGGAAGCAGGGTCCCATTGGTTTCCCCTGGGCAGCCAACGCCTGTCTTTTTGCCAAATCCAAAAGTGGTCAAATAATCGTGGAGGGTTTTCATCCCAATGGTTTCTGAAATTTTGGTTGCGCCGATGTTACTGGAAAATTTGACAATCTGGTTCAGGGTGAGCCACTCTCTGGGGTGGGTATCATGGATGGTGTATTTTCCAATGCGGTATTCACCGTTTTCACAAAAGAAAATGGATTTTGGCGTAAATCCCTTGTCAAGGGCCGCTGCCACCGTGAAAACTTTTAGGACAGAGCCCGGTTCAAAGGCATCAGTGAGGGCCCGGTTTCGGTATGCATCCTTGCTGAAAGCTCGATAGTTGTTGGGGTTGAATCCCGGATAATGGGCAATGGCCAGCAATTCTCCTGTGGCAGGTTTCATGACAAGGGCCATGCCGGACATGGCCCGGTGCGCTTTGACGGTTTGTTCAAGGGTTCTTTCCGAAAGGAATTGGATTTTTTTGTCGATGGTGAGCACAAGGGAATTTCCCTTTAACTCGCTCCGGCGTTTTTTGTTGATATTTAATACTCTGCCAGCACCATCTCTTTTGATTTTGATTTTGACACTATCCCCTTCAAGAACGGCATTGTATTTGAACTCAAGACCTTCCAGGCCGGAATTGTTTTTCCCTGTGAATCCAATGACCTGGGCGGCTAGCGCGCGATTGGGATAAAACCGTTTGGAATCATTCTCAAGATAGATCCCCGGCGTATTTAATGCACGGATTTGATTGGCTTGGGTCGGGGATATCTTGCTGGCAATCGTGACAAACCGCCGCTTCTGGGACAGCTTTCTCTTTATCGGTGTGGGATTTGTTTTTAAAATTTTTGCAAGGGCGCTGGCGGTCTTTCTCGGATTTGTTATTCGGGTCGGGTCTGCCGTGATGTTCGGGGCATCAATGCTGGTCCCCAGCTCATTTAATTGTCTGTCCAGAATTTGGCCTCTTTCCCCTTTGAGGGTCAGATATTTGGAATAGCTTTGTTCTGCTTTTTCGGTCAGGCCCCTGGCTTTGAAAACTTGAACCTGAAAGGATTTGGCTCCCAGAAGACAAATACATCCCACCATCAGGATCTGGACCACAAGAATCCGTCGGGTGAGTCGTTTTTTTTGATTTTTCTCCATTATCGATCCTCTCCAGAAAGATAAATGGTCTTGTTGAATGTATCGGTTGAAAGCCCCAGGCGGGTTCTGGCAATCCGGGTGATCCTTTCATCTGATTTGAGTCGGTTGCGTTCAACGGACAAGGCATCACCGTAGGACCTGGCTTTTGCGATGCCGGCCTGGGCATTGGAGATTCTCAGGATGGTCTGGGTGGACTCTGTCCTGACCCATGCATGGGTTAAAAGCTCGCAAAACAGAACGGCTATCAGTACCAGCCATCTGAATCCTGGAGATTGTTTCTTGTGTGATTTGTTTTTTATCGTCATGGGCCCTTCTTCGCTTTTATATTCTCTCTGCTACCCGAAGCTTAGAACTTCGGGCCATGGGATTAGACTCTATTTCTGCCTGTGTCGGTAGCAATGGCTTTTTGGAAATAGATCTTAGCTGGGGCACAAATCCGCACATGCACACGGGGAATTCCCTGGGGCAGGTACATCCGTTTTCAAATTTTCTTAAGGCGTGCTTGACAATGCGGTCTTCAAGGGAGTGAAATGAAATAATGCAGACCCGACCGCCTTTTAACAGTAGGGAGGGCAGGGTTTGCATAAAGGTTTCAAGTTGAGCAAGTTCCTGGTTCACCTCTATTCGCAGTGCCTGAAATACCCGTGTGGCCGGATGGATTTTCTGTTTATAGATAAATTTTGCGGGTGTGGCGTCCACAATTATCTCGGCCAGTTCACGGCTGGTTTCAATGGGGGCTTGTGTTCTTTTCTTCAGGATGGCCCGGGTGATTTTCCTGGAGAGTTTCTCTTCTCCAAAGGTAAAAAAAATGTGGACCAGTTGTTTTTCCGTGTATGTGTTTATAATCTGTGCGGCTGTCAGGGATGTCCGGATATCCATTCGCATATCCAGGGGCTCGTCTTTATTAAAACTGAACCCACGGTTGCCGTTCACCAACTGGTTAAAGGAAAATCCCAGATCAAGGAGGATGGAATTCACGCCGCTTATTCCATTGGATTTCAAAATTTCAGAGAGGCTTGCAAAATTATTATGGAACAATTGGGTGTTTTCTTCAAAGGGGGCCAATACCTTTTTTGCATTGACAATGGCATCCATGTCCTGGTCAATGCCCAGAAGCATGCCATTTGGAAGGATCGCCTTGATCGTTGAAAGCGCATGGCCAGAACCGCCCAGGGTACAATCCACGCAGATGTCCCCGGGTTTCAGATTTTGATACGCATGCACTTCATTCGGCATGACAGAGGTATGCTCAAATCCCATTTTTATAACCCTAGGGAAGCAATTTCTTCTCTTACTTCCTCTTTTTCAAGTTCCTGCTCCATTTTCAGGTTTTCGTGATTCCATTTTTCCCTGGACCAGATTTCAAATCGGTCCAGGACACCCACAAGGACAATGTCCTTTTCAATATCCGCATAGGTTCTCAAGCTCTGGGGAATGAGAATCCGATCCTGATTGTCACATTTCAACGGGCATGCATTGCCAAGGAAAAAGCGTTTGAACTTTTCCATGCTGGCACTTTTTGTCGCAAGGATTTTTTGTTCAAGGTTTTTCCATTCGCTGAAGGCGTACGCATAGATACAGCCGTCCTTGTTTGAAATCACAACCCCATATTCATCTTCCGACTTCAAGACCTTTCGGAACCTTGCCGGAATGATAACCCGTCCCTTTGGGTCAATTGTATGAAAGGAGCTTGATCGAAACACTTGTTTTAAGCCTCAAAAAAAATTATATCCACTTTCCACCACTATACGACACACTTTTACGAAAAACCCGTATTAAGTCAAGGTAAAAATTCAAATTTATTATAATTATTTTATTGAAAGCACCTATTAATAGGCTTAAGGCTTTTGGTGTATCAATGGGGAGTAAAGTGGTTGTATATATTTTTTTGCTTAAAGCAAAGGAGTCGATACGATTAAATATCCATTTAAATCAATTGGTTAACGGTTTTGAAATTTTGAAATGGTTCGACGAAATGATGGCAAAGGGGTAGGGAAGTGGAGTGAAAGTGGAGGAGGCTGGACCTCTCTACTTTTTATATTTTATGGGTGGTGGTGGGGGAGGTCATATATTACAAAATATTTTTGGGAAATCCGGTGACAGAAGTGAAAAATGTTGACCCGTTATTGGCTGGTTATTTGCCAGACAATATATTTTCAACGGTTGTTTTCAATTCTGCAATCCGATAGGGTTTGGGAATAATCCCCCGTAGCCCGTATGCTGCATAATCCGACATGACCGGATCATTTGAATCGCCTGATGAAATAATGATGCGTGCAGCTGGATCCATCTTGAGGATTGCTTGGGAGGCATCTTTCCCCCCCATACCGCCGGGGATGGTCAGGTCCATGATCACTAGATCAAAGGGAGAATTCTTTTCAAGGGCCTTGCAATACATTTCAATGGCCTTTTCTCCGTTTTCCGTCAGAGAGACGGAATAACCGAATTTTTCAAGCATTTTCTGGGTAATACTACGGATATGTTCTTCATCGTCCATGACCAGAATGCTGGCCTGGATATTTGAATCGCCTGATGTGGGGCCGGATATGGAGTCTGTTACCATGGTTTTTTCCTTCTGAATTGTGGGCAGATATTGTTTATTCCGATTACCATATCAACGGTTTATCATGCCTGCCCTGAAGACAAAATTATATTGGAATTTTTATATGATCCAATCCTATCAGAAACAAAGAATAAAAAAAACTAGAATATGCGGGTGTACATTGAAAAATAATGCATTAAAAATTGTTTGGTGGGTTCTTCTATTATTTCAAGGCATTCACATCATGTGAATATCTGGCTCTTGCTTTGAGGGTCACCACCACCACCACCACATGGTGGTGGTGACCCTAATTGTTGTCCCGGCCAATAACCCAGAACCATTTTAAGGACCGCATTTATTCTTTGTTAATTTTTTTCTCCTCTTTTACAAGCCCTGCAAGTTGGTCCACATAGGAAAGGATGTCCTTTCCCTTATAAGATTCCAGAACAAATGGATAGGGGTTCATGGAAGAGGTTGCGACCATAGAGTCTCCGTCTTTTTTTTCAAAAATCTTTAAAACAATCGGGGTTGTGTCTTTGATTGTTATTTTACACAAGGGCGATAGTTTTTCCAGCTCTTCCATGGACAGGTCAGAAAACCGTTCACATTTGAGAAATGATAAGGAGGATAGAAGATTGGTCAGGGCCTCTTTGGCAGGAGTTGTCCCATCTTCAAATTTCCATGAAACCTCGGTTTCTTTGTCATCCTTTGCCGGTGCCCTCGTTAAGTTTTTGGTGACCCCGTCTTTTACCAGAGTGATCTGTTCAATGGCCGCTTGTTTAAAGGTCATAACCTGTTTGTTCCGGAGCGTGTCAACCGAGGTGTTAAATTCGTTTTGAAAGTTTTTGTCCGCCTGGTAAATTTTTGTACCCCCTGCCAGCATGATGAACGTGTGATTTCCACTGGGGGCTGTTTTTCCGATTTT
>CAXHYW010000192.1:0-6714 GCA_964021475.1 uncultured Desulfobacteraceae bacterium
AATTCAATCTTCATACAGGCGCTTCCCATCCGTATCATTATCCCGGTGGCACTGACCCTGACACTATTTATCATGACCATCTTTCTCCTGATCATGCCCTTGCTGGAAAAAAATATGATGGAGGGGAAGCGAGAGACCATCATGCACCTGACCGAAACGGCCTGGAGTACCCTGGGGCTTTACCATGAACAGGCAAAGCTTGGAATTATTTCCCAGGAGACCGCCAAGGAAAATGCCATCCGTCATCTCTCGCGATTGCGGTATGGTCCGGATCTCAAAGATTATTTCTGGATCAATGATATGGGGCCCGTCATGGTCATGCACCCCTATCGCCCGGATCTTGTGGGGAAAGATATCAGTGGATTTAAAGATCAGGCTGGCAAACTTTTGTTTGTGGAAATGGTGAAGATGGCAAGATCAAACAAGGCCGGTTTTGTGGATTATATGTGGCAGTGGCAAGAGAACTCTGAAAGGATTGTCCCGAAGATTTCCTATGTGAAGTTATTTGCACCCTGGGGATGGATCATTGGCACCGGGATTTATGTGGAAGATGTCCGGGCACAGATTTTGGCCATTACCCATAAGCTTACCTTGGCCTGTATCGGTATCATGGGAATTGTGTTTTTGCTGTCCGGATATATTATCTGGACTGCGGCAGGTGTCAAAAAAGAACAGCTAAAGGCCCTGGCCCAGTCACGCTTGCGGGAAAAACAGTTGATCCAGGCAGATAAAATGAGTTCCCTGGGAACCCTTGTAGCAGGGGTGGCCCATGAAATTAATAATCCTGCTACCACCCTCATGCTCAATGCGCCGAATCTTACGAAAGCCTGGAATGCCTTTCTCCCGATTCTGGACATCCATTTTAGGGAGAACCCCAGCGTCAGGGTGTGTAACATGAGCTATTTTGAATTGCGAAACCGTATTGAATTGATGCTTTCCGGCATCCAGGACGGGTCTGCCCGGATCAAGCAGATTATCTCCGAACTCAAGGATTTTTCCCGACCCACCGACGCCGGTACAAACCAGGAAATTGATGTGAATGAAATGGTGACAAAATCAATGGATTTGACCGGGGCCATCCTTAAAAAATCCACTGCCAATTTGTCTGTGATCTATGGTCAGGGTCTGCCGTTGATTAAAGGAAATTTCGGGAAACTTCAGCAGGTGATGATCAATCTGCTGGTGAATGCCGGCCAGGCCCTCGAACATTCGGAACAATCCATCCGCGTAATGACGTGTCTAAGTGAGCCGAAAGATTTTTTGATCATTGAAGTGGCAGACACAGGACCCGGTGTGACACCAGAAAATTTAAAAAAGATGACAGAGCCTTTTTTTACCACCCGCAGGGATGAGGGAGGGACGGGCCTTGGGCTGTCTATTTCCGAGAAAATTGTCAGAGCCCATTCCGGTATGCTCAAATTTTATTCTTCCCCGGGTGAGGGGGTGACCGCCAGGATTTTCTTGCCCTGCAATCCTAAATAACATATAGGTATTTACCATGAGGGATTACAAAAAAAACAGTCCAGATGACAGACCCATTTTCATTGTGGATGATGAACCGGAAATCCTTGTGGCAGTGGATACCACCCTGAGAATGGCAGGGCATGGCAACATCATCACCATCGGGGATTCACGGGATGTGATCCGTATGATGGAACGAAAGATTCCAAGGCTTATCTTGTTGGATCTGAACATGCCCCATATTAATGGGGGGCGTTTGCTCAAGATCATCCGGAAAACCTGGCCCAGGATTCCGGTTATTGTTCTCACCGGTGCCATTGATGTGGACACAGCGGTTCGGTGTATGAAAATCGGTGCCATGGATTATGTGGTCAAGCCCGTGGAGGAAGACCGTCTTCTGGCGGTTGTTAACCTGGCCCTGAACTATGAAAACCTTTCGGAAGCGGATAAAAAAGAACTCCCCAAGGACCTTTTTTCCCAGATCAAGAATCCCGAAGCCTTTCGGCACATCATCACCCAGGACAAGAAAATGCATTCCATTTTCCATTATGTCGAGGCCATTGGGCCTTCATCCCAGCCCGTGATGATTTTTGGGGAAACCGGTGTGGGAAAGGAACTTATCTGCCAGTCCATCCATAGCTTAAGCCAGCGCAAAGGAAAGCTGGTCAAGGTCAATGTGGCGGGGTTGGATGACAATGTGTTTTCAGATACCCTTTTTGGTCATGTGGCCGGTGCCTTTACCGGTGCTGACAAGGCCAGGTCCGGGCTGATTGAGCAGGCCGTCTCCGGCACCCTGTTTTTGGATGAAATCGGAGATCTGGCACTCACTTCCCAGGTCAAACTGCTTCGGCTGCTCCAGGAAGGGGAATATTTACCCCTGGGGTCCGACCAAACTCGCAAATCAGATGTGCGGATACTGGCCTCTACCAACCTGGATCTATGGGCCCTTGAAAAAAAAGGATTGTTCCGCAAAGACCTGATCTACCGTCTGTCCACCCATACCTTGACCTTGCCGCCCTTGGGAGAACGGCTGTTGGATCTGCCCCTGCTCCTGGATCGGTTTGCCTGTCAGGCCGCCATAGAATTGGACAAGCCCATTCCGGATATTCCCAAAAATCTGATAGAACAGATGGAAACCTATCCTTTTAAAGGGAATATCAGAGAACTCAAATCCATGGTTCATGATGCCATTTCCCGGTATAAAAAAGGGCCCTTTACCGCAGAATTGTTCAAGGGATTGAGGGGCAGCAGTTTTAAAGCCAAAGAGGTCATATCTGACCTGCCCACCCTCAAAGAAGCCTCCATGGAGTTGGTTGAAAAGGCGCTTAAACAGAGCCGGGGCAATCAGTCTGCTGCTGCTAAAATTCTGGGAATCTCCCAGCAGGCCCTGAGTAAGCGCATCCAGAAGTTAAAATCCGTGGGAAAATAGCCCACAACCAAAGTTGTGTTCACAACTTTGGTTGTGGAGAAGACTTTTCCCTTCTGTTCACTGGGCATCCCCTGGGTAACCTTCTTATTTTTACAACTTTGGTTGTAAAATCCAAGAGGTGTCTGATCTCGCAAAATTCCATAAATCTGCAATAAAAACAATTAGATAGTTCTTATTTTTCCTTCCGGCACAGGGCTTGCTCTTATAGTCAGGGTCAGGCATGGCTTATTGACCCATAACATAAGCCAAGCCTTACCTCATATAAATTAAGGAGAAGAAGATGAATCAGATTAAAAACCTTGGTTGGCGCGTTACATTTGCAGGATTGGGCATTAACCTGGCATTGGGTATCCTCTATACCTGGAGTATCTTTAAAATGACCATCAAAGAATCAATTCTTGCGGGGGACGGGCTGTACAACTGGAGCCTGTCATCCCTCAATGACCCCTATGCCGTCTGCTGTCTGGTATTTGCATTTGCCATGATTTTGGCTGGCCGGGTCCAGGATAGAACAAGCCCACGGGTGACGGCGGTCATCGGTGGTATTTTGACCGGAGCCGGACTTATTCTCATTGCATTCTCCACGTCCTGGATTGTATGGATCCTGGGATTTGGTGTTCTCATGGGCATGGGGTTGGGTTTTGGCTATGCCTCGGCCACCCCGCCTGCCATTAAATGGTTTCCTCCGGCAAAGACCGGTATGATCGCAGGAATAGTTGTGGCGGGGTTCGGGCTGGCCTCGGTCTATATCGCGCCTTTGGGAACTTTTTTAATCGGCAAGTTTGGCCTTAGCCAGTCCATGTTTATTTTTGGTGTGGCCTTTTTGTGTGTCGTTTCTTTTCTGGCCCGATTTCTGGTGAACCCGCCCGAAGGCTATGTCCATCCCGATGCCGTATCCAGGACATCTTCAACTGCTCCTGTCAGCCTTGATTATTCACCGGGAGAAATGATGAAAACCGGTACTTTTTATAAACTCTGGGTGATTTTTTGTGTGGGATCCGGTGCCGGGCTCATGATCATCGGCGGTGTTGCCGGTATGGCAAAATCGGGTATGGGGTCCATGGCCTGGGTCGTGGTCGCCCTCATGGCCGTCGGCAATGCATCGGGCCGGGTTGTGGCCGGCATTCTTTCCGATAAAATCGGCCGGGCCAACACCCTGTTTATCATGATGACCGCCCAGGCAATTGTGATTTTTTCACTTCTGTTTATTACACCGGCTCAGATTGTCCTTCTGGTGATTGCCGCCACCCTGATCGGGTTTAATTACGGGACCAACCTCTCTTTATTCCCCTCGGCTACCAAGGATTTTTTCGGTTTGAAAAACTTTGGAGTCAATTACGGTCTGGTTTTTTCTGCCTGGGGCGTGGGGGGATTTATTTTCCCAAGGGTTTCCCAGATGATCGTTGCCCATACCAATAGTCCCAGGATAGCGTACATTCTGGCCGCAGGCCTGCTTTTACTTGGAGCGGTTCTGGCCCTGATGACCAAGGCGCCCGTGGCCCGGACCGAGAAAGCACCCTTTACCGGTATCCCTGTTCCCGAAGAAAATTAATGGATGGGTGTACGCTTGGGTTAACCCAAGCCTGATTCTGTTTTTTAAATAAATCTGCCCCCATATACTATGTTGAAAAGGAGAGACGATGAGCGAATTCAAATTTCACGCACCAGATGAATATCGAGAAAATGCCTGGGTCAAGAGCATGGATGAGTACAAAGAATTGTACAAACAGTCCATTGAAGATCCCGAAACCTTCTGGGCCAAGATGGCCGATGAGTTTTATTGGGAAAAAAAATGGGATAAGGTCAGGGATTATAATTTCAGTATCTCCAAGGGGCCGGTTTTCATCGAATGGTTTAAAAATGCCAAAACCAATATCTCCTATAATTGCCTGGATCGCCACCTTGAAACCCGGGGGGATCAGACCGCCTTTATCTGGGAAGGCAATAATGTGGGGGAAGATCTCGAAATATCCTACAAACAACTCCATGAAAAAGTCTGCCGATTTGCCAATGCCCTGAAAGCCAAGGGGGTTGTCAAGGGGGATCGGGTAGCCATTTACATGCCCATGATTCCGGAACTGGCTGTCACCATGCTGGCCTGTGCCAGGATCGGGGCCATTCATTCCATCGTATTTGGTGGGTTTTCGGCAGAAGCGTTGTCCAACAGGATTTTGGATAGTCTTTGTAAGGTGGTTGTGACGGCCGATGGCGTTATGCGGGGTGCCAAGGCCGTCCCCTTAAAAGGCGCTGCCGATACGGCCATGGCAACGTGCAAAGAAGCCGGGCATAGTGTTGAAACTTGCTTTGTGGTCAAGCGGACCGGTTCCCAAGTTGAAATGTATCCGGACAGAGATGTCTGGTGGGATGAGGCCGCTGCCAAGGAATCCCCGATTTGCCCCGTGGAATGGATGGATGCTGAAGACCCGCTCTTTATCCTTTATACCTCCGGTTCAACCGGTACTCCCAAGGGGGTGCAGCACAATGTGGGTGGTTACATGGTCTATACCGGGGTAACCTTTAAATATATCTTTGATTACCATGACAATGATGTTTTTTGGTGCACCGCCGACATCGGCTGGGTCACGGGCCACTCTTATATTGTTTATGGCCCTTTGTCCCAGGGTGCCACAAGTCTCATGTTTGAAGGGGTGCCCACCTATCCGGATCCCGGACGTTTCTGGGCCACGGTGGATAAATGGAAGGTCAATCAGTTTTACACCGCTCCCACCGCCATTCGGGCCCTCATGGCCCAGGGGGAAAAATGGGTGGAAAAATATGATCTGTCTTCTCTGAGGGTTTTGGGATCTGTTGGCGAGCCCATCAACCCAGAAGCCTGGCGCTGGTACCACAAAAATGTGGGCAAAGAACGTTGCCCCATTGTGGACACCTGGTGGCAGACAGAGACCGGCGGTATCATGATTTCGGCCTTGCCCTATGCCATTGACCAGAAACCCGGAAGCGCCACCCTGCCGTTTTTTTCCGTTATTCCTGTTCTGCTCAATGAGCAGGGAGAGGTTTTGGAAGGTGCCTGTGACGGTATTTTGGCCCTGAAAGAGCCCTGGCCCGGTATGATGAGGACGGTGTATAACAACCACGATCGGTTTGAAAAAGTTTATTTCCAGATGTTTGACGGCTATTATTTTGCCGGGGATGGGTGCCGCAGGGATGAAGACGGCTATTATTGGATCACAGGCCGTGTGGACGATGTCATCAATGTGTCCGGCCACCGCATGGGCACGGCAGAGGTGGAATCTGCCTTGGTCAGCCATCCGGAAGTGGCGGAAGCCGCTGTTATCGGTTACCCCCATCCCATCAAGGGACAGGGGATCTATGCCTTTGTCACCCTCATGGTAAGCTCGGACCCTTCCGATGAACTTCTGGCCTCATTGAAAGCCCATGTCAGGAAGGAAATTGGGCCCATTGCCACGCCGGATGTAATTAATTTTGCGCCGGCTCTGCCCAAAACCCGTTCGGGTAAAATCATGCGCCGGATCTTAAGGAAAATTGCCACAGACGAATTTGATCAACTCGGCGATATCTCCACCCTGGCGGACCCAGAAGTGGTGGAAAATCTTATTGCCAGCCACAAAGAACTTGTTCCGTAAAAAACAATAGAATCCAAAGCCAGGGTTTTACTCCCTTGCTGTGACAAAAGACCGGAAGCCGCAATCTTCCGGTCTTTTTATTTTTACGACCTAAGCTTGACAGGCAAACCGCATTTGATTATGAAAGAGAAAGGGGGGACGTCTGACCCCAGGTGAATTAATCTTTTTTAAAGATCGGAAGAGCACACGTCTGAACTCCAGTCACTCCGGAGAAGCTCG
>CAXHYW010000193.1:0-6713 GCA_964021475.1 uncultured Desulfobacteraceae bacterium
GGGTCGAAATATCATACCCGCTTGAGGGCACCATTATTAAATCGGTATTTTCCACTTCTGAGATGGGATTGTCCGGTTTGATTTCAAGCGACCGGGAATAGTGGATCGGCTTGCCATCAATGGACACAATTTCAAGATCAAAGAGGGGATTCACGGTAAACCCCTTTGATTTATCCCAGACAGCACCGGCCATTTTTAATACATCCACAAACGAGACAATGCCCGATGGCAGCGACTGTTCCAAAATTAAAATCGAAATTTTTTTCATATCTCTCCCCCTTTATTGCCCGATCGACTATGCACAATGTCCTTTATGCCACTTTTCATCACGGAATTCAAATTGTATATATTTTTTACCCATACAAAAATATAATGGCGGGAGATTCATTCACGCAAATCTTTATCCAAAGGATGAACGGCAATGATTACAAAGGAACAAATTATTGACCAGGGGCACCAATTGGGGTTTGAAGATCTGGGGTTTACCTCTGCCGCCCCCTTTGACGACCATAAACGACTGCTTGATGAAAGGGCCGCCGCATATGAATGGGCCGATGGTGTGGGACTTGACCTGAAAAACGGGGTGGACCCAGTTTCTATTTTACCCGGTGCCAAAACCATCATTGTTCTCATTGAACCCTATTTTAACAAATCATATCCACCGGCAATGGAAGCCCATTTCGGCCGGTGCTATCTGGATGATGACCGAGTGACCAAGGATGGCCTTGCCAAACGGATCAAAGCCTTCCGGCAGTTTTTAAGAGATGCGGGCATTGAGTCCCGGGTGCCCTTTAATCTTCCCCACCGGGTGGCTGCCGCCAGGGCGGGCCTGGGAACCTTTGGAAAAAATTGTCTTTTTTATTCAAACAAGGTGGCAAGGGGCGGCTCATGGACCCTTCCCATAGCAGTGGTCATCGATCATGAATTTTCCCCAGACACCCCCTCCATTAAAACCGACTGCCCTTCCTGGTGTAAAAATGCCTGTATTGCCGCATGCCCCACCGGAGCCCTTGTGGGAAACAGCAAAATTGATCCCCGGAAGTGCATCTCCTATCTTAGCTATTTTGGAGACAAGATCACCCCCTTAAAACTCAGAGAACCCATGGGCATGTTTGTATACGGCTGTGATCGCTGTCAGAATGTCTGCCCCCGGAATCAGCCCTGGCTTTCAAAGAAGCTTTTGCCCAATGAACGGGTGGCGGCCAAGGCCACTGGTTTTGACCTGGCCCGTTTGCTCCACATGGACATTGACTATTTTGAATCTAAAATTTGGCCCCATATGTTCTATATGGGCAGTGATACCATTTGGAAATGGAAAATGAATGTGGCAAGGGTGATGGGCAACAGCCGGGATGAACGCTATCTACCGGATCTTGAACGGGCATTTAACGAGACAAAAGATGAAAGGATTAAGGGCATGGCGGCCTGGGCCATGGGGCAGATCGGAGAAAGGCAGACAAAACTTTTGCTGAATACCCTGGCAAAAAACCACACAGGTCAGGTGTTGGAAGAAATTGTGCTTGCGGTCCAATTTATAGAAGAGAAAACCAGATTTTAAAAGGCCAGACCCTAAAACACCAAGTATAGAACACCGGGCCCTAAAACGTAAGGCCGATCATAAACAAACAAAGGAGCCGATAAATGACAACAGATATTTACCGACAATTGCAGGAACGACTGGATCTTTATTCCATGGGATTCCCCCCCACAACCTCCGGCATTGAAATCAAGATATTAACCTATTTGTTCACGGAACCCGACGCCAAATTGTTTCTGGCCCTGTCCCCTGCCCTTGAAACACCCGAAATCATCGCAGATCGTCTCCATGCCCCCCTGGAAGAAACCGCAACACACTTAGAACAAATGGCGGGAAAAGGCCTGTTGTTTCGCCTGAAAAAAGGAGATACCAAAAGATATGGCGCCATCCCCTTTGTCCATGGTCTGTTTGAATTTCAGGTAAAAAATCTCACACAGAATCTGGCCAAAATGGTGGGAGACTATTTTGACGAGGCATTTGACCAAGCCATGCAACAGAATGCGGCGCATTTTTTACGGGTGATTCCCGTCAATAAATCCATTGATCTCACCCACCATGTGGCAAGCTACGAGGATGCTGTCCAGATTTTAAAGAGCAAAGACTCAATTGTGGTGGCAGAATGTATTTGCAGAAAAAGAACAAAGGTTATGGACAAAGGGTGTGGGAAAACCCTGGAAGCCTGCTTTATGTTCGGCTCCATGGGTCAATACTACCTTGACAAGCAGATGGGACGGCAAATTCCCTTTGAGGAAGCCATTGAGATACTCAATGACTGCCGGGAAGCAGGCCTGGTTACCCAACCGGCAACCGCCCAGAATCCCACTGGAATGTGTAACTGCTGCGGAGATTGCTGCGGTGTGTTGGGTGCCATCAATAAGCATCCCGCACCAGCCAGCATTGTATTCTCAAATCATACGATCCATATTGCCAATGAGGATTGCACCGGATGTGAACTCTGCCTTGAACGCTGCCAGATGAATGCCCTGGCCCTGAATACAGACGGGGTGATTGAGATGGTTAAAGACCGATGTATCGGATGCGGACTGTGTGTGAGCACCTGCCCAGTTGACGCCCTTGAGCTTGTGGACAAACCAAATATTGATCGGCGGATACCACCGGCCACCATGGGGGAACAGATGATGGGGATGGCCAAAAGCCGAGGGATCTTATAAACGACAGGGCACAACAGCACTCTTATAATGAAGATAAGGATCGTACAGCGAAGATCTCCTGAAAATTATGCCCGGACCAAATGTTTTTCCTTGACGGACTCGGGCCAGGAAGATTACAATTTGATCAGTTGAAATTAGCTTACGATTCCTTATCTTCCAGCGCCTGTATCTTCCTAATGGTTTATTGGAAGTGACATTTTCATACCGAATCGAGCACCTTTTTTTCTCTCCAGGTTTTTTTGTAAAAGTACAGATTGCAGTTAAAACCATTTTTTAAAGGAGGAAAATTATGAGAATCCAACCAAAAAAAATCTTGTGTGCCATCGATTTTTCTGATTTTTCCCATCTTATCCTTTCATACGGCAGAGCCCTGTCCGCAGAGTTCCACGCAAGCCTTTATGTGTGCCACGTTTTGCCCGATATGGTGATGCTGGCCAGCCACGGCCAGGCCTATATCCCCTCACAAAAAGTGACTCAAGAACGGATAGAAACCACCAAAACCCTTTTGACCAACCTGGTTAAAGAACAAAAGATCGATGCCCAAATCATTATCGCCCAGGGCCACCCGGCCGACGAAATCACCCGGATTGTCCAGGAAGAAAGTATGGATATTGTCATTGCAGCCACCCATGGCGGCTCGGGCATCAAACGCTTTTTAATCGGGTCGGTCACAGATCGACTGGTCAAAACCCTGACCTGCCCGCTACTGGTTCTCCATGCCCAAAAAGGTCATCCCTCGTTTCCAGATGTTTTCAGGGTTCCCCTTAACCGCATCCTGGTGGGATGTGATTTTTCCCCAGAGTCCGATCTTGCCGTTGAATACGGGCTGAGCCTGGCCCAGGAATTCCAGGCAGAACTGCATCTGGTCCATGTCATCAAGCCCCACAAACACATTGAACTGGCCACTTCGGACTATTTAAAACTTCAGGAAGGGGATTACCTGGGGAGGAACCGGTCTGACTTTTTGGCACTCCAGCAAAAAGCCACGGATGATGAATGGGAGAGGAGAAACCGCCTGTTAAGCCGCATCGAACGCCAACTTATCAATATGGTTCCAGAAGAAAGTAGAAATTGGTGTACCCCGGTGGTCACCCTGCTGGAAGGCCAGCCTTACACAGAACTGATCCAATATGCCGATAGAAAAAAAGTGGACATGATGGTACTTGGGATCCATGGTCACAGCCTTCTGGAACAATTCTTAGTGGGTTCCACCACGGACCGGGTCATCGGCCGGGCTGCCTGCCCGGTTCTTGCCGTTCGTGAACCCCCAGCAACAAAATAATGAGGTACCCCCTACAAAAGAACCCATTCTCTTTCGGTTTCAAAAATGATATGTCTGTCAGGATATTTAAAGCAAATCAATATTTTATTTAATGAGACAAGGCAAATTTCATGACATCATTTAAAGCAAATGGACTCCCCCTACTGGTCGGCAGTCTCCCCATGGACAATCATCCGGCAGCGGCAGGACTGGTGATGGAATATACTCCGCAAATCCCTTTATGGGTGCAACTTCCCAAATTTCTGGAAGAAGGCATGATAAACCAATTTATTCCAGGCCTCCCGGGTGTCACCGTCCAGGAGGGAAAACATTTTATTGACACCCAAAACACAGATTTTGATGAGCAGTTTTTGGCTTTTTTCGAAGATTATCTTGCCCTGTCCGAACCCGGATCAGATCTGGAAGGGTCCCGATTTGCCTTTTCAAAGGAAACCGGCAAAGGCTTTTTCGAATTTTTAAACCAGGTGGACAGCCAGAAAACCTCTTTTGCAGCACTCAAGGGCCAGGTCACCGGTCCCATCACCTTTTGCACAGGGGTAAAGGACGAAGCGGACAGAGATATATTTTACAATGACCAGCTAAGGGATGCGGCTGTCAAGAAACTGGCCCTCAATGCCAGGTGGCAGGCCGCGTCCATGGCAAAACGCGGGGCAGTTCCCATTATTTTTCTGGATGAACCGGCCCTGGCGGGCTTTGGCACCTCAGCCTACATTACCATTTCCAAACAGGATGTCATTGCCTGTTTTGAAGAGATTGTCCAGGAAATACATGGGGAAAATGGGCTGGCTGGCGTCCATGTCTGTGCCAACACAGAATGGGATATGCTCCTTGGCTCCAACATTGATGTGATCAGTTTTGATGCCTTTTCCTATTTTGACAAATTCATTCTCTATCCGGAAATGATCACGGCCTATTTAAACAAAGGCAGCATACTGGCCTTTGGTATTATTCCCACAGGGGATGCGCAGCTTATTGCAAAACAGACCACAAAGGGGTTGGTTGAGAAATTCGAGGGTCAGGTGGCCCAATTGACGGCCCTGGGCTTTGATCGCAAAACCATTATTGAGCAGACCTTTATCACCCCGAGTTGCGGCACCGGCTCCCTGGATTTTGAATCTGCCAAAAGGGTGTTGCAGTTAACAAAAGAGGTCTCCGAGGCTATCCGGGCAAAATAACCCTTCATCCCCAAAAAAAAGGCGCTGCACCATGTGCAGCGCCTTTTTTTATTGATTTTCCGCCTTATTTATTTTCCGCCAGGGCCTGTTTTGAAAAATCCTGGGATTCCCGATTAGCGCGCTCAAAGTACCGGGGATATGCTTCCATGCAGGCCGCGATAATCCGCTCCCATGGCAGATCCGAAAAGCTACCGTGGTCCGCCACATATTCCATGTGCTGATTTCCCAGGGTATCACAAGGATGAAAGATGGAATCATGAATCCCATCAAATTCCAGGGGACGCACATTAAAATTTTGGCACAGACTCAGGTTAAAAGCCGGGGTGGCCTTCACCCATTTTCCATTCAGATAAATTTCACAATACCCATGCCAGACAAAAAGATCGGTCTCCATCATTTCCTGAAGTTTTTTGGTGTTCAAATGATTTTTTACATCGGCAAATCCCAACCGGGCAGGGATTCCCTGGCTCCTGAGGCAAGCTGTGAGAAGCACCGCTTTGGCCACGCAATACCCTTCCCTTTTTTTTAAAATCTGACTGGCCTTCATAGCCTCTTTCCCAGGTTCAATGCTGAAAGGGTTGTAACGGATTTTGTCCCGAACCACGTAATAAAGTTTCAACGCCTTGTCGATATCACTTGCCGCTCCTTTGCAAGCAGCGCTTGCAAAACTGATAATATCCGGGTGATCCTTGTCGATATAGTAGGTGGCCAAAAGATTAGATTCCATGAAGTGGCTGCTCCTGTTGCGTTGTTTGTTATTTTTAGTCCATATCCAGGCAATTTTTTATACCCAAAGTAAGGGATTAAATCAATGCATCATTTTTGTATCTAGACACATAAGTGTTTCAGAGCCTTGAGACAAATAATTGCCCGGAGTGGTCCCCTTTCACGGTATAACAGGACCCTTTCCCCATTGGAAAGGGATGGCATGGTTTATGCTCAATTAACTTTTACAAAAACCAATACAACGAAAAATACCCCCACAAGAGGTGCCCATGACAAAACCCCGTGGTAGACAAACAAAAAAAAAAGTAAACCAAATTCTGAGTAACTCTCAAGGCTCAGAGGCATTATCCCTTCTTGAACTGATCCCGGAGGAGCAACTGGTCGGACCTCTTTTCTCCCACTTTTATGCCATGGATGAACTGATTAAATTCAGGAGTATTATTGCCATGGGGGAGCTTGCACTGCGACTGTCCCTCAAGCAGATGGAAAAGGCACGAATATTGATGCGGCGAATCATGTGGAATCTCAATGATGAATCCGGCGGTATCGGCTGGGGCTCCCCCGAAGCCATGGGACAAATTGTATACAAAAGCCCGGCCCTTGCCATGGAATTTAAATCCATTCTGTTTTCATACCTGGATCACCGGGGGAACTTTATAGAACACGAGCTCCTTCAAAGGGGGGTGTTGTGGGGGATTGGTACCTACCTGAAAGCCTCTCCCCGGGATTTGGATGATACCACTGAAGGGTTAATCGTTGCCCATCTTCATTCCCTTGACCCCGTCAAACGGGGCTATGCCCTTCGGGCACTGATCAATGCA
>CAXHYW010000194.1:0-6702 GCA_964021475.1 uncultured Desulfobacteraceae bacterium
CTACACATAGAGGCACACTCTTTCCCTACACGACGCTCTTCCGATCTACAGCGCGAGTGTCCTCACTAACTTTGGACTTAGAATAATATTTCTATTGTTAATCATGATATTTACAGGTCGGTTTTTGTAAATCGAACGAAATATACTCAAAAATATCGCAAAGTATCACAAATTCCAGCCCCAGAACTTTAAAAAAGTTTTAAAATCGCGCATGTCCGAGGCGTCCCTGTTCCAGGGGGGAAGGCTGGTATAAAATTGGATGCTGTCATTTTTGTTTTTCCCGAGTTTTTTATCTTCCCCGATACGCCAGTCAAAGGTCCACCAACTCATAAAAAATCTTTCCCATATTTTCGTACTTGATTTGACATAATCTGTCCTCGGACCAGATATTTCATAAAAAGAGGTGAACCTCCGGTCTCCAAGGGGCAGGGTTTCAAGAGAGTCCAGGGGGGCAAGAGGTGCCGTTGACAGAAGATATGGCCCAAGAGATTTCTTGTCCGACAACCAGGCATCTTTTATCCTGTGGGTTGCATTCCGGAGAGTCAGCACCAGTCTGATTTCTTTATCAAAGCGGGGGTATTTGAGCATCCCGGGAAGATTCTCTGAATAGACTGTTTGCCTGCCTTTATCCCAGCTTTTTGGGAATGCCTGCTCCGGCATATATGATGTGGGAATAAAGGCAAGGTAACATCCGCAGGTATGCACCAGCGTATAAAGAACAGGTTGATCTTTAAGGTTCAAGGTCGCGATTACAAGTAATCCCACATTTTCACCCGCTCCCAGATAAAGCGGGAAAAAGTTTAAAGGCACTTTTTCAAAATGAACCCTGAATACCAAATTGGTGTAGGTTGACCGGGATGTTTGAAACCGTCTTGTCTCATAGTAGATGGTGGGCTTTTCCGGATTAACAAATACCTTTTCGGTTAAATCTTTAGTTACCTGCGCCATCGGTGTACCAATTAGATTATAGGGCTTTTCAGGTTGTTCGATCATAAAAACAGGAGAAAAATTTGCCAGAAGTGTTCCATTCTCTTCTGCTGTTATGGCCTTGAGATCAGTTGCAGGCTGAGTCGTGTTCATCGTAGCACAGGAGGCAAACAGGCAAAATGATATGACTATCAGAAACAGGCCTTGTTTCTTGAAATAATCGATTATACCATTGATACGCAATCAAGTGACCTGATAAACACAGACTTTGCACTGGGAACCTTCCTTTTCAATATAATTTGCGGTGTCAGCTTTTATAAGCTTCCATCGTCCCTCTTTTTCAAGAACATTCATCTTAAGATGGTATTGATCTTCTTCCCAGGCTGTATCGCGTACAGTAAAGCATATGTGTCCACCAGGTTTTGTGACTCTAAGCAACTCGTTAAACGCTACCGGTCCTACATGTGCGCAGGTGAATGTTCCAACACTGATTACAGCGTCGTACTGATTGTCTGGGATATTCAGTGAGGAGGTTAAATCTGCTTGGGTGAGGTTCCGGTAGATCTGTTTTTCCTCCGCTTTTTTCAGCATCTCTTGGGAGTAGTCTAAGCCATCTATATTCTGGTATCCCTTTTTGCTAAGAAGTTCACCAACCAGACCCGTCCCACATCCGGCATCGAGAATGGCAACCTGGTGGTCATGTAAGTGGGATTGAAATTCGTTAACGGTAATTGTCGGAGCGACGTAGCCCATTTCGTTGATTAGATCGTGGTCATAAGCATCCGCCCACTCACTGTATGCTTCTTTCAGTTCGTCCTTGTTGGTAGCGTTTAAAACTCGGTCGTGGATTTCCTTGCGATTGCCCATAATGGATTTTCCTAAAAAATAGTAATGAGTAAAATAAAATAGTTGGTATTATAGATCAGTTCAAACTGGGAGGCAAGTTTTTCAAGGTCGGATCAATGGTCACATATCTTCCATCCGGGTTATTGGTTTTCTATTTCAGAAGAATATTTTCCAAAGCGGGCCGCACCATTGCATTTGGCCCGGTGGAAAAGAACCTTTTGTGCCAGACCTTTATTTGCTTTTTCCCCTTTCCAGGCAGCAAGGCAGTCCTCCTGCAGCGCCCTGCCATATGAAAAACTTAATTCCCATGGGAGGGGTTTCTTTTTGTTCATGGCATTTAAATGGATGGTGGCAAGCTTTGAACTCTGCCCGCCGGACAGGAATGCAATTCCCGGCACTGCGGCAGGAACGCTGCGTTTGAATATCTTGATGGTGGATTGGGCCACAATCTTAGGGTCCACTTTTTCCGGACAAATATCCCCGGGTGTCACCATGCTGGGTTTTAAGATCATGCCTTCCAGAAAGACTCTCTGAAGGGTCAGTTCTTCAAATACTGTGTCAAGGGTCCATTGGGCAACACGTTCACAACGCTCAAGGGTGTGGCTGCCGTTAATGAGAATTTCAGGTTCAATGATAGGAACAATCCCTTTGCTTTGGCAAATGGCGGCATACCTTGCCAGGGAATGTGCATTCAGCGCAAGGCACAGTTGGGAGGGCTGATGAGTTCCAATCCGGATGACGGCCCGCCACTTGGCAAATCTGGCACCAAGCGCCCTGTATTCTTCAAGACGTTCTGACAGAGAATCCAGGCCCTGTGTCACTGTTTCTTCCATGGTATTGGGAATTGAGGTCAACCCTTTGTCCACTTTTATGCCAGGGATAATGTTTTTGTCAGATAAAATTTGTGAAAAAAGCGTGCCGTTTGCGGCAGATTGCCTCAGGGTTTCATCAAACAGGATTACCCCGCTGATATGGTCTTCCAGCCCAGGTGTGGTGAACAGCATTTCCCGGTAGAATCGCCGGTTCTCCTGTGTGGATTCAACATTGATCGTATCAAATCGTTTCTTTATTGTTGGATTACTTTCATCTGCAGCCAGGATACCTTTGCCCGGGGCAACCATGGCCCTGGCAGTCTCTGCAAGTTCTTTAAGGATGGTGTCATTTGCTCGGATTGTCGTCGTCATATTATGGAATCTCCCTTTTTATCTGTGAAGAGTTTCACAGGGTTTGAAAATGGGATCAGACATTCTACCCGTTTTCGTTAATCATCGTATGATATGCCTTTTCTCCAAAGGTGTCGGAAGGGTGACTTCCGGCCACTTCCCGGGCTGAGGCTCTGCGCCTTCAAGGGCTGATGCCGGCGGAGAGTCATCCCGTAACACAGGATTTTTCCGCATATCGTGGCCCTCGACTTCATAACAAAATTCAATTGGGATGCCATTGGGATCAAAAGAATAAATGGAATGAATTGACCCATGATCAATCACGCCCGAACAGTCAAATCCTGCAGCTTCAAGCTTGTCTTTTAAAAGCCAGACCTCCTTGTTTGAATCTACACCAAAAGCAATATGATCAAAGACGATCGGTCCTTTAACCGGTACGCCATGATCTTTGGGCTCTACAGATTGGGCACCATCCCATTCAAAGAATGCGATGGTGTTTTTCTCGTCTATCTCAAAGAAATAATGTCGGAATCCATCCTTTCCAAAACCGTTAACAAGTCGCATTCCGATAAGATCACGCCAGAAACGAATAGTTTTATCCATGTCTGATGTCACCATTGCCAGGTGATTTATGCCTTTAAACCTCATCATGTATCTCCTTTGGTTTTCCAATGCCGGGACCGGACTTTCACAAATTTTTCAGCCCGGAATAATCCCGATTAAGTTGAATGTTCAGAATAACGAATTTTCGATATATAAAAAACTTTCACTCCTTTTGGTGAAGAAAACTTGATTTCATTCTCCACTCGTTTTCCTAATATTGCTTTGCCTAGGGGCGAATCCATACTAAGTTTTCCATCACCAACATTAAACTCATCGGGTCCAACGATACGATATTCGACCTCTTCCCCGTCTTCATCCTCGAGGGTAACAAAAGCACCAAAATAAACTTTATCCTGATCCTCAGGAATATGATCGACCACCGTCATCCCGTCGAGACGGTTCGTTAAAAATCGAATCCTGCCATCAATCTCGCGCAAGCGTTTCTTGCCATAAATGTATTCGGCATTTTCGCTACGATCACCTTGTGCAGCAGCTTTCGAAACTCTATCGGTCACCTCTGGTCGCTCAACTCTCCACAGGTACTGAACCTCTTCAGTTAATTTTTGTGCACCTTCCGGGGTGATATACTTGGAACCTTTTGCTCTAGGAGGACGCCATCTACCCATTTTAAACTCTCAGTATTTTATGTATTGTATCCGGGTCAGCTTTTTGAAGAGACGAACTGATCAATACTTACCTTTATAAACCAAATGATAAGCATATGCTCGAAGTTTTTTTTGTAATGATTGATTATCAGTATCCATCCTGAAATATTACATCCCAGGATAGACACTTTGGTTTTATTTACAAATGTGATAACCCTAATCTTTCCAGGGTCTCTTTTTCAGGGACACCGTTTTCATCCCAGCCCTGAATTTTATAGTAGTCATCCAACATAGTATCCAGATCGCATACTTCGCCTTTTGCAGGTCCGGATGGCATGGGGACTTTGGTTAAACGGTCCGGTAGCGTATCATCTTTTCGGTCAAAACCGGCATTGACTATAAACATTCTTTCTGCGTTGATAATACGTTCTGCGGCCTGAATCAATTCTTCTAATGTATAATCTGCTTGTGTTGCTGTGTTCAGATACTGCAACATACCTTTGGGTGCCATGGTCGAATTCTTTTCCGCCAGCATTCTGGCTCCGAAAAAGATGCATAGACCTGCGGCATCCACAATGGCCGATAAATCCTGAACACACTTTGTCGGAGCCGCTTTGCCTTCCGTACTTAAAGGATCCATGGAAAAAGTGGTTCCGAAAATTTCAAAATATGCTGGATCTCCGCGCATGTGTGAGCCGCCGATGGGTGATGTGGCATAGGCAAGTCCCATGGCTTTTGCTCCCCGGGGTTCATATCCCGGGAACTCCTGTTTTTTGGATACCATGGCAAGTTCCGGGTGACCGTAACTTTCTGCAAGGCGATAACTGCCATTTGCCAGTTTGTCTCCAAAACCTTCCCGGTAAGCCGTTAATCGCGTCAGTTCCACAAGCGCCTCACCGTCTCCCCACTTGAGTGATCTTCCAATTTCGTTTTCACTCAGACAACCCCGGTCCACAAGTTCCATGGCGCAGGCAATAGTAGCGCCCATGGTAATGGTATCAAGACCTAATTCGTTACACAGATAATTTGCTTTTGTAATGGCGGCAAGATTATCGATCATGCAGTTTGAACCCATGGCATAAACAGTTTCGTACTCGGGTCCCTCACCTTCACCCTCAAAACCCGGTTCATGAACCTTAGTGATTCTGGCGCATTTGATGGGACAGCCAAAACAACCTTGATTTTTTACCAGGTATTTATCGGTTAGTGTAGTTCCCTGGATATTTTCCCATCCTTCAAACTCTCCTTGCTGCCAGTTTTTTGTAGGCAGGATTCCTAACTTCTGGGTGACGGCAACAACTCCGGAGGTACCGTTAATGGTGAGACCCACCGGTGTTTTCTTTGCATCACTTAAATACTGATTCAAAATTGATTGATTGAAAGATTTAAATCCGTCTGGGTCTGCCAGTTCAATTTTTCCATTGCCGGACAGCACCAACGCTTTCAGATTCTTGGAACCCATAACGGCTCCGACTCCGGATCGTCCTGCAGCACGGTGTTTCTCATTCATAATGCTTGCGAAAAGAACCTTTCTTTCCCCGGCTGGCCCGATGCAGGCGACACGTGCTTTTGAATCAGTCTGGGCTAAAAGAAGATCAGTTGTTTCGGGAACTGTTTTACCCCAAATATGACCGGCGTCCTTTAGCTCTGCCTTACCGTTGTTGATCCAGAGGAAAACCGGTTTTTTGGCTTTCCCTTTAAAAATGATACCGTCATAACCGGCCCGTTTCATATCCCGGGGCATCATCCCTCCGGAATTGGAGCATGTGACAGCACCCGTTAACGGAGACTTGGTCATCACCATGTAGCGAGCACCTGTGGGAGCACCTGTTCCTGTGAGAGGCCCGGTCATCATGATCAACATATTTTCAGGAGACAGGGGATCACACTTGGGATCCACCTCCTTGTTCAGATAATAGATACCCAGACCTCTGCCGCCGATATAATCTTTGGCAACCTGTGGGTCTAATATCTCGTCCTTAATACTTCCAGTTGTTAAATCAACACGGAGAATTTTACCGATCCATCCTTTCATCATTTTATGTATCCTCTTTTATTATTATCGTGCCCGATCCTCCCAGGCACTATTTAGTATGGTGAATAATATCAGCCAGCGTCACCAATTTCATTTTATCCTCTATTTCCACCTGGATTTCGCTGAAAAGATTAGTAAAAAACAAATTGATCAAGTCGAATTCCTTCATTTTCGGTTCCAGATCGTTATTGACATCGAGATGAAATGCTTTTTTATGTTCCAACGCACAGTAAATTTCTTGAAGACAAATATTTGAAGGGTCTCTTGCCAGTAAAAAACCACCGAATGGGCCCTGAATGCTGGTAAGAATATTCTCTTTGGCAAGTGCGGAAAACAATTTTCTGAGTTTTGAGGCATTGATACCGGTCTGTTTGGATATCACTGTGCTATTACAGGGGGCCGGACTTGAATAAGCCAAAAAACAAAGGGCTTTTACAGCGTTAGATAGTTTTGTTGATGCTGACATAAACATTTCCTTTATTACAACGACATATGTTGCAGTGTGTGTAACATATGTGAATAT
>CAXHYW010000195.1:0-6695 GCA_964021475.1 uncultured Desulfobacteraceae bacterium
GAGATTCTCCGGAGTGACTGGAGTTCAGACGTGTGCTCTTCCGATCTCCCAATGAGGTGCGGATCAATATGACCATGCGGCTGGTGGGGCAGGCAATGGAGAAACGTCCCCTTCGATTTGGGTATATTTATTCCTCCTACCCATCTGCAACAGGTGATTTTAAACAACTAAAGGACATTCAGAAACAAAGACGCGATATTATTTTTAATGAATACCTCATCGAGTATAAGCGCGTCCCTGATGGTGTTCCAGAGATGTTATCCGGAGTAAAATCAGGCATGCAGGTTCTTTCAGATAAAGTTGATTTCTGGTGGCAGCCACAAGGTCCACTTGCTGAACTTGAAGAATACACTAAACTTCTTAAGATTCAGTCATCTACCCCAATTGCATTGGGAAATAATCTAAACAGCGTAAAGCTTGGGGCATTGATGCATATCACACCAAATTTGAAATCAGGTGGCCAGGAAGCTGCCGAAAGAGTAAATATGATATTAAATGGGGCAAAACCCAGCAATATGCCTGTAACCTTTTCTTCAGTTTTTGATATCGGACTCAATATGACCACTGCTTTGAAATTAAAAATAATCGTTCCACCGGACATGCTGGAGCTTGCAGGCATTCATGTTTATCACTAATGCACGAACACATGATATACAAACACTCTAAACACGGGCGAAAAAATGGCTAACTCGTTACAATGCATCAACAGGAGATCGCATATGATTGTCCGTAAAATTGCTCTCATGATGGTTTTGATTCTTGGAATTTTCTCTAACGGGTTTTGCAACGAAGTTGCAAAGGTAATCTTGTTAGAAACAATGACATTACCCCTTGTTCAGGAGCATAGTGAATGGTTTATGGAACAGATGTCGGCCATGGGCTATGAAGAGGGGAAAACTTTTAATCTTTTAAAGTTTAACGGTGAAGGCAGTAAAGAAAAACTCAATAGTTTTCTTGATGATGCGCTCAAAACATCTCGGCCGGACCTGGTTATCACGAATGCCACTTTAGCGTCAAAGGTAGCAAAAAAACGATTGAGTGGAACAGGAATCCCCATATTGTTTTTTGGTGTTTCAGACCCGGTTGGCTCTGGATTAATTGAGGCAATAGGAAAACCAACCGGGAACAACATCACCGGTAAAGTTCATTCAGTTCCCCGCGATACGATCATTGAGCTTATTGATCAAATCGTAAGCGGCAACTCATTATCCAGGCCAATACGTTTCGGCTATATTCACACGGATTACCCTTCAAGCAACGGAGATATTGAAAAACTCAAAGCAGCAGCAAAAAAACAAAAAGACATGATTTTTGTTACATACAAACTACCATACCTCAAAGGAGAACCAGGGAAAATTGTTATGCTGCGAGAGGCTCTTGCCGGTATAGTGAAAATGGAGAATAAGATTGATTTCTGGTGGCAACCCAGAGGACCTTTAGGCATTAATCCCGATTTCACCAAATCTGTAATCGACCATTCTTCCATCCCCTTATTATATGGGGCGACCCTTAATAGTGTTAAGATGGGAGCGCTAATCAATATTTCAACAAATCCTGAATCTCAAGGCCGGGAAACCGCATTGCTTGCCGATACAATTCTCAACGGAACAAATGCAGGAAGTATACCTCCAACCCGACCGAGCCAGCTGCAGGTTGCTGTAAATCTGACAACAGCCACCAAGTTAAAATTGACAATTCCATCTGAGATTTTGAAGATGGCAAAAGGTAATCTTTTTCACTGAAATGCGGCTTCATTCAAAAATAATCATCGTCATCGTGCCATTAGTCCTTATTGCCATTTTGGGATTGGGATTCTGGTCCTATACAACAGCTCGCCAAAACAGCGTTAATGCCCTGTACCAATTTATAGAAACCATTTTAGATATTCATTTTGTATCAGACATTCAGCAGAAAACAAAATTGCTTGAAAACTCGAAAATGAGTAAGGTGAATTATTTTGTAAAACACTATAAACAAGAGATTCTAAACGATTTCAAACATGATGCTGAACTTATTGAGGGAAGCCATGTTTTTATCTTTTCGAGTAAGGGTGAACTGCTTTTTAGTTCCCGGGGTGAATCAAAAGTATCCATGGAACAAGCATGGTCGGATATTGTCAGGGAAACAGTGTCTGCCGGACACGCAAAAGACTATTTAAAAATGCCCCCCTATCAATGTTTTTTTTCAGCACATTATTTTTTACCCTGGAAATGGGTTGTTTTTCTCAGCATGGAAGATAAGAAAATACTGCAATCCATATCGAAGATAAGGCAAACAACTATAATTGTGGCTACAATCTTCGGGTTATCGACCATTTTTCTACTTATTTTTATTTCCAGGCGTTTTCTGATTCGCCCGATTCAGGAACTCCAGCAAACAGCAACCCAGATTGCTCAACAAAAAAAGGTAGTACCATTAAAAGTAAAGACTAAAGATGAACTGGGCCAACTGGCACATGAAATGGGGGTTATGGCTGAAGCGATTGGCACCTATAATGATGAGCAATTGAAATTACAGCGTGACCTTAAACAAAGTAATATTTCCTTGCAGAAAAGTGAAGAACGATTGCGCCTGTCTACAGAAAAAGCAGCTGTGGCTGTCTGGGAGTATGATCTACCTCTGAACAAAATGGAACGCTCGGATAATCATGATTCGCTTTATGGGTTGGAACAGCAGGATATTTGGATCATGGATACATTTTTAAATGCTACCCATCCGGAAGACCGTGAACGATCTAACAATATCATTCAAAATTCTATCAAACCTGGAGGTCCAGATAATTATAGTTTTGATTTTCGAGTAATCTGGCCGGATAAAAGTGTACATTGGTTATCGGTTTCTGGAGTAATTTCAGAGCGAGATGAAAATGAAGTTGCAACTATGATCAGAGGCTGTCTGATAGATATCACCGAACGATTTATTGCAGAAAAAGAGAATCAAAAGCTTCAGGTACGACTCCATCAGTCACAGAAAATGGAATCCATTGGACAATTGGCCGGTGGAATCGCCCATGATTTTAACAATATTTTATATCCGATTTTGGGATTTACTCAAATGGTGATGGATGATCTTCCCAAAACACACAAGGTGCAGGAGGACCTTAAAGATATCCTGGATGGCGCTAAGCGGGCAAGGGATTTAGTTAAACGTATTCTCTTGTTTTCCAGACAAAAAGAACAGATTCTGAAACCAATTATCTTAAAACCTGTGATTGAAGAGACCCTAAAATTATTAAGATCTTCTATTCCAGCTAATATTAATATCCAACAAAAGTATTATGATGGTAAAGATTACGTGCTAAGTGATCCTACTGAAATTCATGAGATTGTCATGAACCTTTGTACTAACGCGTACCATGCTTTAAAAGATAAAGATGGCACTATAAAAGTGAACCTGAATAAAATTGCCCCTGATCCCGATTTAAACCTGCCTTCAGGAGATTACATTTGCTTGAGCGTCAGTGATGATGGTGATGGTATTCCACCTACCAAATTTGATAAGATATTTGAACCCTATTTTACAACCAAGGAAATAGGGAAAGGAACTGGTTTAGGATTGTCCGTTGTTCATGGCATTGTTAAAAATTATAAAGGAGATATTCATGTAACAAGTAGTTCAAACAAAGGGACTGTCTTTAGTGTTTTCTTGCCAACAACATCCCAAAAAGATGATGATATACAACAACCCCACAAGTCAGTGGGAGGGAACGAAAGGATATTATTTGTGGATGATGAACAATCAATTGTAAAATTGGGTGTAAGAATACTTAAAAGCAAGGGGTACAATGTAACAGGTACACAGGCCCCTGAAGAGGCATTCTCTCTTTTTAATTCCAAACCAGATGATTTCGATCTTGTTATAACAGATATGGCTATGCCAAAAATGGTGGCAGCAAGTTAGCAAAAAAGATATTAGAAATACGACCGGATATCCCAATTATAATTTGTTCGGGTTACAGTGACAAGTTAGATACTCTGGAAGCAAAAGAACTTAACGTTAAGGCATTCATTGATAAACCTATTCTCGTGGAAGAGCTGACGGCAAAGGTCAGAGAAGTTTTAGATCAAATTTGAGAAAGAGATGTTAACGACCCTGTGATAAATCTAAATCTGCCTCATGCCATCTTTTTTAAACGAATCATATGGAGGACTTTTCTACCGGAAGGCTTTGATGACAGTGACATCCAGACACCGACAGGGTGAAGGAGCAAAAGCGTAAAGGAACAAATCACCGGGACTGTATTGATTCGGTCATTTGAATGACAACAAGGTATCGGTTAAAAAACTGTATACGATTGATCTGTTTACCAAAAATATATTCAAATTTTTCCAGAATCCCTTTCAGGCATGTTTACCCTTTGGAAATTGCGGATAGTTCCCAAAATGATTGACCCCATATATCATTTGCACTATACCCCTTATAATGAATGGTTTGTCCCCCCATAATATGGTTAGCGTTTCCCCACAACCAGGGATAATCGTCCGCTATCTCAAGATACCCGATATCCTTGATTTTGTTTTAAACTCTCCCCTTGATCCCAACTATAAAAAAATAGCAAACAGGTCTTTTGGACCCAGTGACTTTAAGATCCCATTTTTGTCCCCCCATGAATTCACTATGGTCAATGGCTTTAAAGCCCAAAAAAAACAGATCGAGTGGCTATGCGGTAGATTTTCACTCAAAACCCTTGTCAATAAAACACTGGGCCCCGATATCCCCCTTTCCCATATTCAGGTTTCCTACCAGGAAAAAGGTGCACCCTTTCTCAGTGATTATCCGGATATTCCCATTTCCCTTTCCCACAGTGGTGATTATACGGCGGTGGCCCTGGGTGAAACCGCTCACATCACCATGGGACTCGATATTGAACGAATCGGGAACACACCGGATGCATTTTTTATGAAAACCGCATTCACCCAACAAGAGATCTTGCATATGGCCCCGGCCCCCTCTGAAATATTTCGCCACTGGACATTAAAGGAAGCCTTTTTAAAGTACATCAAAATGGGGTTCAACGAAAACCTTCACCGGGTGGAAATCATTGACAATCAGATTTTTCACCACGGGAAAAAACAAATTCTTAATTTATGGTCCAAAACAATTGATGCCCAATATATATTGAGTCTTGTGGCAGATCCGCCGTTAACAGCGGGTGACAAAAGAACATGCCCCGGATCAACGGTTCAGGGTTCATTTTTTCCCCTTTTTCCCGGCAAACCTTTCCTACTAAACCGAACAAATTATCACACGCCCCCCATTTACCGGCATCTCAGACCTGGCATTGAACTTGCTATAAGTCTTCCCAGATAAAAAACAAACGGTGATAAACGCCACCAAGAACAGACAAAAAAACAAGAGAAAAGGAGACACCATGGATATCAATCCGAATACAAATCCTCAAAAATCAGCCATTGATCTATCACAATCGAACTTGCAAAAACACCTCCCGACAAATAGAACGATCTCTCCCCAAAAAGAGGACAGCGAAATTTCCACGGCCACCCCAACCGGCGCATCCTTGGTCAGCCTCTCCGAAGAGGGACGCACGGCATCTTTTAAATTCGACTTCAATGCGACAGACGATAATCTCTCAAGAATGAATGCACTCAAACACTCGGAATCATTTGCCAATGCCCATGCATCCATTTCATACGAGAATGTAAAAAACCTTCTGGATTAAAGCAAAAGGACAGGATCCACCAGATCAACTAAAATCGGGTCAACTAAAACCAGATCAACTAAAACCAGGTCGACTAAAACCAGGTCGACTAAAGAATTAATGCCAAGATTAATACCGCCGGGCATACCCACATTTTTGACACAAGGGTTCTGCCGCATGACGCCGTGAAAACCCGTTAAACAGGGCAATGGCCCGTTCACTGTGCAATATATCTTCCAGGGGAGTGTTCAACACATTGCCCAAAGGAATATTCCCATCGCTATCCAGGCAACAGGGCACCACTGTTCCATCGACTAAAATCCCCATTTGATCTCTCAAACCATGGCAGAAAACCTTGTGAACTTCATCTGCTTTTTTCAAATCCGGCCATTCAAATTTTTCCGCCAGGTGCAAGAAAACCCGTTCCTTTAACATAGCGTTGGGCTTATCTTTTAAAAGTACAGCCAGAGAACCTTTTGCCATATCCAAATGGGTTTCCAAAAATTTCAAAATTTGTTCATTGAACCGGTTGCTCCCTTTTGAGTGAACTGAGTCCATATTCCACAACCGAATGGCACAAATTATATCGCTGTTTTCTACGCATTGTTTCACAAACTCAGTCACCGTTGTCAGATACCTTTCCAAGGAGGTTGTCATCACATTGGCCTCAAAACTACTCAAAGATAGATTCACCTGTCTTAGGGCTGAGGCGTTTAGCAGGACCGACTGTGTCTGCTTAAGCAGTGTACCGTTGGTGGTGAGATTGACCTTTAGCCCGGCCTCATGGCTCATTTTGAAAAATCTTGCCAAGTTGGGATTTAAAAGGGGCTCGCCCATCAAATGGAAAGAAACATAATCGGTGTAGGGACGGATAGCCTTTAAAATTTGTTTGAACCGCGCCTCATCCATCACCTCCAAAGGCCGATGCGTTCCAGGGCAGAAGTTGCAGCTCAAATTACAGATATTGGTAATTTCAATATGGATCTTTTTAAACCGTTTCATACTTAGAACGCACTACCCCATTAATGTTTAAGGA
>CAXHYW010000196.1:0-6649 GCA_964021475.1 uncultured Desulfobacteraceae bacterium
TTGACTTTAACAATAAAATGAAGGCAGTGCTGCAGGTTTGGCAGCACAATACCAGGATATAGGATTTAAAACCTGGGAGGAGGGGTGGACGCCTGGAAAAAAGCAGGTTTCCCTCTCCTATAATCAAAAAGATAGTATATGCGATGGAGATAAATAACATGAAAAACGACATACTTAATAAAAGAAGAATATCAGCGGATCTATGTTCCTGTGTAAATGAAGATAAAACAAGTCTTCATATGGAATTTAAAATTCCGGGTGTAAAGAAAAAAAACATCCACCTTAAAATGAATAGTGACAGTTTCAGTCTGCGGGCTGAAAAAGATGATGTTGAATATGTTTCCACAGGAAATTTCTGTTGCCCGGTTGCGGTTAAAAGTAGTGAGGCGGATTATGAAAATGGACTCCTTTTAATCAATATTCCGCTGGTTGATCCCTGGGATAACGCCTATGATGTTCCTATCCATTAACTAAATCAATAAGGTATCTATAATACCATGGGCAGACTTAGGAATGGAATCCTGTCTGCCCGCAACCATCAGTGAGCTTGAAATCATGTAGCATTATTGGGATGTCACGGAGCAGACCTTGTTCTATCGCTTGATCGTGTTCTACTTCTGCAATGATACCCAAGATACGCTAGTTCGGGTATTTTTCTGTGTTAGGGTGCGGAAAATCTGCCAATACTCCGTTTTTTTCAATAGAAAAAATGGCGTCTTGGAAAGTTACGCCCCTTTCCTGATCCGATTCAATAAATATGTTTAAACCTTGTTGACACACAAGAGTGTTTTTGATACTTTGTATATACGTTCAATTGGTAAAAAATGGAGGTACGGAAAATGGAAATGATTATAAAAAAATGGGGTAACAGTTTAGCCGTCAGGATACCGTCTGCGCTTGCCAAAACCTTAAACCTTGGTGTCGATCAAAAGGTAAAGATGGAAACCAAAGACGGCAAATTAATAATAACGCCGGTTACAAATATTGAATATAATCTTGATGAACTCTTAAAGGGTTGCCCGAAAGAAGCTATCACGCTTGATGATGAAGACCGTGAATGGTTAAACGCTAAACCGGTGGGAAATGAAATATGGTAAAATCATATATCCCGAAACGTGGGGATCTCGTATGGATTAATTTTGATCCGGCAGCGGGACACGAACAGAAAGGGAAACGCCCGGCCTTGATTCTTTCTCCTGAGACATTTAATAAACATTTTGGTATGGCCTTGGCTGCACCGATCACAAGCCGGGTTAGAGGTCACGCTTTTGAGACTATTATAAATCAACCTGATATCAAGATTAAAGGGGTTGTGCTTTGTCAGCAAGTTAAGACGATTGATTTTAAAGCAAGGGGTTTGCAATTTTCAGACACGGCCCCAGGGGAAGTATTAGCCGAAGTTTTAGGGAAAATTAAATCTTTACTTAATTAAGAGAAACAGAATAGGGGAGAGAATAATGAAAGTTAAAATGTTTGTCGACAGGCTGTTACGGAACTAAATAGCCTATTCGGCGAGCATTTTTCCTTTGCACAGATTTATTTCACGGCACCTATGCATATCTCATAATTTCAGTGCGAATCATTGTTGGTAATTTCTATCAAAAAATGAATAGATCGCGTTTCAAAAACATGCTATGATTTCACTTCAACTTATTGAAATAATGTACAATCACTTCTGTTTCTCGTTGTTATAAATCACAGCAACTGCTATTATTCCTCTAAATAATTAAGGAGGAATTTATGGTCAAATTTAAAAGAGGTGAGTCAAGAAATCATCCGATTTATTGTCCATTGCCATGATAGACATTGATCATTTTAAAAATTTTAATGACAACCATGGTCATCTGGCCGGTGACAAAGTTTTGAAAAGGATAGCCGATGTCATGCAGTCCTGCCTCAGGAAAGAAGATGCAGCCTGCAGATACGGTGGAGAGGAGTTTACGCTGATACTGCCGGATATGGATGCCCAGGGCGCCTTTGCCGTGGCTGAACGGATACGTCTAAAACTGGAAACCACCTCTCTGGACTTGAATGAAACAGATTCGGTCAGGATTACTGCCAGCATCAGTATCGCATGCCTGAACAGAGAAAAAAGTCTTGAAACTTTTATCGAAAAGGCCGACGATGCCCTGTACATGGCCAAAAAAAATGGCAGGAACCAGACATTTATTGCCCAATAATTATTTTTTTGCAGGATATCCCGCCGCATACCCACCCCCTCCAGCCTGGCAACCAGCACTGCCAAATAAATCTATCCGATCAATTTTGAAAATGGTATTGCTCGCGGTTTTCGGATGCGGCATTCACATTTTATCCGTACTTAACAAAATCTCTGGAATGGCTTTACCCGGAAAGTCTTCAATGCTTTGGACTGGTTCGCCCGGCTGGTGACTCATATTCTCCAAATTGATAAATCGGGCGAGTTGAGTATTCTACTCGAAAATATAGACTAATTTTTCAGCCTATGCTTTTTTATCTTGTACCGCAGAACACGTTCACTGATTCCAAGCGCTTCGGCCGCCCGGGTTTGGACCCATTCATGGCGGGACAGTGCCGTCAGAATAAGTTCCTTTTCCAGGGCATTCATTTTCTCGTCCAGACTGCCTTTTTCTGCGGCATTATGAAAACGGACCTCAGACGGCAGATCGTTTTCACGGATGACCGAAGAGCGGCAAAAGGTGACAGTACGCTGGATGATGTGTTCCAGTTCCCTGACATTACCCGGGAATCCGTATTTGACAAGTATATTCAGAGCATCGGGGTCAAAGGAAACCTTGCGTGTGACAAATTTATCCAGAAAATAGTCAATGAGCAACGGGATGTCGGTACGCCTGCGCCTTAACGGCGGTAGTTCCATATCCAGAACATTGAGGCGAAAATAAAGATCTTCCCTGAAGGAGCCTTCATGAACCATCTGTTTGAGGTCCCGGTTGGTGGCGGCCACCACCCGAACATCCACCTGTTTGTCCGTTTCGCTGCCCACCCGTGCAATCCGTTTCTCCTGGAGGGCTTTGAGGAGTTTTGCCTGGAGATTCAGGGGCAATTCCCCCACCTCATCCAGAAAAAGGGTCCCACTGTGGGCCAGCTCAAACCGTCCCCGCCTTTGGGTGAGTGCCCCGGTAAAGGCCCCTTTTTCATGGCCGAACAACTCTGACTCAAAGAGATGTTCGGGTATGGCGGCACAATTTACCTCTACAAATGGTTTGTCACTGCGCGGGCTCAGCAGATGAATCAGTCTGGCGATGAGTTCCTTACCCGTGCCTGTCTCCCCCCGTATCATGGCCGTGTAATTTGTGGGGGCCATGCGGCCGGCCAGTGAAAGCACCTCCCGCAGAGGCTCACTGTTACCGATGATGGAGATGGGCAGATCCTTTGTGTCCATACTTACTTTCAGCTCTTCCGCTTCTTGGCTGATGGCTGCGGCTTGTTCCAGAAGTGCTATTTTCTCCAGAAGCACCAGAAGATCCACGGGTTTTTCCATGAAATCATCCGCCCCGGCTTTCATCACCTGAACAGCCATATCAACGGTGCCGTGTGCCGTGATCATAATGCTGCGAACCAGAGGATTGATCTTGAGTATTTTGGCCAGCAGTTCATCCCCGGTCATGCCCGGCATTTTATGGTCAGTGAGTACCAGGGAAAAGGGAAGATCATGAAATAGTTCCAGGGCCTGGTTTCCGTCGGCGGCACAAGACACCTCATATCCTTTTTTTTCGAGAAATCCCTTGAGCATGTCCCGCTGAATCTGTTCATCATCTACGATGAGTATTTTCATTTTTTCCTCTCAATTATTTTAGCGTCGGCAGACTGACCCGGATTTCAAGGGTACCCGGTCCGGGTACAAAAAGGCGAATACGCCCGCCATGGGCCTCTGCAATACGCCGTACAATGGCTAGACCCACTCCGGACCCCTTTGTTTTTGTGGTGACATAAGGCTCAAGGAGAGTCTCGGGGTGGGCAGCATCCCCGGTAAACCCCTGGTTGCGGATAATAAATTCCAAAAACTCACCGTCCCGCTCAAAGGATATGTCAATGAATCCCCCTTCATCCTGTGCCTCCACGGCATTTTTCACCAGGTTGTCCACCAGAATCTCGCAATAATCACGGTCCGCGGTTATCTGATCGTGGCAATCGGTTTCGGGAAATGTCAGTGTAATGCCCTGGGCCTCAATCTTTCCTCTATAAGGATTCAGGGTGGCGGCCACCACCTCCGACAGGGGAAATGTTGTGGGGGATGGGGTAAGGGGGCCTGTGAACCGCTTAAGATCCGTAACAATCCTGTCTGTTCTCTTTACCGAACTCAGCAGGTCCCGGATCAGGACCTTATGATCCTCATCCAGGTTGTCCACCTCAATGGACAATCGCTGAAGCCCCATGGAGATGGCGTTTAAGGGATTTCTAATCTCATGGGTAATGGCAGCGGTCGCCCGCCCCAGTGAGGCATCTTCCTTTTCCCGGGCCAGATTAAGGTCCATCTGTCGGACCTGTTTGAGGTGGGCCTTTTGATAGGCGTAAAGAAAAAAGGAGCAGAGCGCCCCGGCCAAAAAGATCACACCGCTGAACAGCATCCACTGCCACCGGTTCTCTTCCATCCGTCCATAGTACAGGTCACATCCCATGCCGATGACCATGATCTTGTCTGCCAGGGAAAGGCGGGTCTCAGCCACTTTTCCGGATCCGGTATCTTTGATGCGGACATTTCCCAGATCGCTTCCCGGCCCGTTTTCCAGCCGGATGTACCGGATTCCGGCAATTCCTGTGATCCGCTTAAACAACTCGGTCAGGCCTATTTTCTCCTGGAGTTCATTCAAGCGTTCCGACACCAGCCCCGTCAGAATACTCCCCTTTTTAAATCTGGGGTATCGATAGAGAAATAAATTTCCCCCGGGGGTCTGCCATACGGTGTTATCCTGGATTGCGCTGTTTTTTCTATCCTGAAACCATCCCGAAGGGCCTTCCCGGACACTGCCGTCAAACGCTGTAACCCTGATTCCGGCCAGTCCCAGTTCCCCGGCAAGGGCCGTCAGTTCATCCTGGTTAAACGCCTCAACCGAGTCCAGGTAATCAATGAGATGGGAGGCATTCAGCAAAAAGGTCTGCATGATTTCCCTTACCACGTCTTTGGAAAGGACCGAGCCTTCGGCATTGAGCCGTATCACCTCTCCCAGGAGAATGGCATGCTCCTGAACATTATCCGTGAATAACCTTTGGGCCTGCCTTGCCTGGAAATAAAAATTGGCCTGGATCACAAGAATAAGCGCACCGAATACCAGAAGGTTCACCTTCCAGGCCGGGGTTGAGGAAGAAAAGATCTTTTTTTTATGTAAACTTGTCATGATGCCTTTTTTGTTTCATGATATCTTTTTTGTTTAATGGTGCTTTAAAAGTCTTTGCCTCACCCCTGTGGGGTCATTTTTTGGGCCTTTAAAAGGGAAAAACTCCCTGGCCTGAAATTGCCCATTTTCCTGGGAAAAGAAACCTTTAATGCGGATTATCTCTCCTTTTTTTACAAAATCGGGCAGGCTATTTACATCAAAAACAACCTTAATGGTGTCACGTTCGACCGGGTCCATGTGCCCTCCTGATTCCTTTTTTTCACCCCGATCGTGACGGCCATGGTGGCCTGCACGGAACAGGGCAAGGGTCATGGTGCCTAAGTTTTCATCAAGAAAGGTTATCTGGCCTGAAAAATCATCCTGATCCGCCATAGCCCCGGACAAGGAAAAGCAGACCAGCAATACCACCATAATTATTTTTTTTGCATTCATAGGCATTTTTTAGTAAATCCTTTTGCAGATTTCCGGCATAGTACCACAGTTATATTATCCTTACCCCCTGTTTTCAAGGCGATATCTAAAAATTGTCCTGCGGTTTCCCGGAGCCTTTGATAAATGTCCTTCTCAGAAAATTGTTGTCCGGCCAAAGCCTTGCCCCCTGTTTTCTCAAGCATGGTTTGAATCTGGTCATGGCCCAGGTACCGGCTCAGACCGTCCGAGCAAAGCAGCAGGCAATCGCTGTTATGAAGACTGAACTGCCCTACTTCTGGCTTAAGATCATCCATCCCCACACACTGGTCCAACATGTTCTTCAATGGATGGGTTTCTGCCTGGGCCGGGGTCAGACTGCCGTCGCTAATAAAATCCTGTAGAAAGGTGTGATCCGTGGAAATCTGCTCCAGAATACTGCCTGAAAACCGGTACAACCGGCTGTCACCCACATGGAGCCAGTGAACCCGGGAGTCGGATACAGCAGCCAGAGTCAGGGTGGTTCCCATATCCTTCAAATAAGAATTTTCCTTTGCCTTTGCCTTCACCTGGGCCTGTGCCCCGGCCAATACCTGGAGCAAATCTTTTTTTAAATTTTTTGGTGCGAACTTAAAACGGTTCACGGCATCAATGACAATTTGTGCAGCGATCTCTCCTCCGGCATGCCCCCCCCATGCCGTCGGCCACGGCCAGAATCAGAAGGTCATCAGTTTTCTTGATCAGAAACCTGTCCTGGTTTATTTTACGGACAAACCCCCTGTGGCTTTCTCCCCAGGCTGTCAGTTTATCCGATATCATTTTATCAGCTGTCATTTTATCAGCGGTCATATTTTCTCTCCTAAATTCAGCACGGTTCGGAACCCGACATTGGCAAAGGCTTCCCA
>CAXHYW010000197.1:0-6599 GCA_964021475.1 uncultured Desulfobacteraceae bacterium
CTGTTTGAACCTCAGTATACTTCAATCTATTTTCTCTGGTAACTCAAGTACGGTCAGATTTATAAGCATAGGTGGATCCTCCCCTGATATTTAGATATAATTCAACCAGATGGATGGTCAACATAAATCGACAAAAGGCTCATTCTTTACAATTGAGATTTCTTTTGATAAAGTTAAAAAAGGATTTACTCTGAACTGCATTGGACTTTTTATATGGCGGCAAAGCAGGATAACACTTTTAGCATTGAATGGATTTGTCAAATAGTTGGATGGATCTTATTTGTAATATGTGCGATATTTTTTCTTGCATCAGGCTTAAAAAATGATGATATTTTAACGATAATCGGAAGTGCCGCTTTTCTAATTGCCTGCTTTGTATTTCTTTATCCACTCGTAACTGTAGTTAAAAACAACTCCAAGACTGATGATTAATAGTATCGTCGGTCGCAATCCATTCTTAAAAACAGCGTTCAAGAACATAAGGAATGTGGCGGATATTTGAGATTGTAAACTCAAAGATAACTTGCATCATCCTGCTCCAAATATCCGGTTGAAATAAGTTGCGAATTATTATGGTATCCTTAACAAATCCGTCATCCCAATACTCCACCTTCGGATAATAATACTAAAGTCGAAACGCCAGGTTCAATAAAACTTTTATATTGAAGTGTAATGTGGGAAAATGCCGCTTGATGTTATTTCTGGTCATATAATTTATTGTCAGAAGACAAAATATTATTCTGTTTGTTCCTTTTTTTTCATTTCTATATACCAATCTTTTTTGCCATAAAGTTCATCTAAACAATCTGGACACATGCCATGACTGAAAGAAGCATCAGAGTGTTTCTCAATATACGATTCGAGTATATTCCAATAACCTTCATCATCTCTGATTTTCTTACAATTGGCACAGATTGGAACAATACCTTTTAAGGTCTTAATCTCTTCCAAGGCTGTTTCAAGATTCTCTATCACTTTTTCTTTTTCTTTTTGTAACTGCATTTTTTGTATGATTTCTGTTTCAAGGTCATCCCTGGAAACTGTAATGTCTTGAAGGCTTTGAGTCATATTGTTGAACTCTTGAGCCAGGATATTAAACTCATCATTAGAACGGACTGAAACCCGAGTTTGAAGATCACCGTTCCCAATATTCTTCGCCCCTTCTGTCAATAATTTAAGGGGAATATTAAGGAATCTTGATATGATAAAAGAGAGTAAAAAGGATAAAAGAAGAGTACCGATAATTAATGCAAAACAGATCCATTTCAGCTTGTTGAGTTTGTGGAGTTCGCCGCCTATCGCATAATCTATGCCAAGTAATGCGATTGTTTTATTATTGTCATCCAGAAGAGGAACAGTGCAGCTCAACGATTGATAATGATCATCTGTTATCAGTCTATCCGGAATATGTATTTTTTGGCTGACATGGGGCCAGGGGTCGAAACCTTTAAACATGTTGCCGATGGGGTTCCCAGGCCAGCCCTCCGATGTGGGTTCTGGAGCGGCTGATACAAGATACATACCGATATCGTCCGGCAAGGTGTCCATAGATCCAATTATAAGATAAGTGGCCATCATCCCTTTATCAAATCCAGACAAGATCTTAATCTCATAGTTCTTTAGTAAAGGAACAGCATCTTTGTAACTAGCATGGCTAATCATTTTAAGGCGGTTCAGAATTATCTGAAAATCATTCGAGGCATGAATTTCTTTTATCTTTTCAGGAGAAATAGTTTTTGTGGTCCCGCCTATAGGAAGTGTATCAATCACTTGTCTGTCAAAAATTGCTTCTTTGAGAGCCTGCGTCTTCAATCTTTTGATGGCCTCACGACTTTCATCGTCAAACAGCATTGCCCCGACATTGCCTACATCTCGAAGATTTTTCTTTAGCAGTCCAAGAGTCATCTGGTAGGCTACGGTATAAAACAAATAGAACCCTATGCTGGTCAAGCTGACAGACAATAAGCAAATGACAATTCTTATTTTCCATTGGAATGATAATTTCATGCGAATGAAATGAGCAAATTAAATCTGGCTTGTCAATCGGGCAACCCTTAGTTTTGGTAAAAAGTTTATCCTTTTTTTTGGGGGGGGGTATTGTTTAAAAATAGGGGCGGGGTTTGCGGGATCAGGCGGGATAAAACTCGCAACAAAAAAAGTCGCAACATAATTGTAGATAGTGGCAGGGTAATCGGACATTACTGAATCTTTTAGAGATCAAATCAATATTATTCATTTACATGTGTCTGTATTTTCTTTATATTTTATAAGCAAAAGGACTTCTTATCGACAACATCCACCAGTGAAGAGAAAGGAGACCCACATGAACACACCTCAAATAAAAATTCGATTAATGAAAGATGAGGATTTCAATTCTGTTTTAAAAATTGATAAAAAGGTACTTGGAATATCACGCCATGAATACTATAAACAACGATTTGAAATGTTGTTTAAATCCGGGGAGTATATACCCACTTCGCTTGTGGCTGAAGATGACAATGGCAATGTCGTTGGATTTATCATGGGTAAGCTTTATATTGGTGAATTTGGAATCACATCTGAAGGTGTATCATTGGATACTGTTGGTGTTGATCCTGATTGTCAAAAACAAGGCATCGGTGAACAATTGATGAGTGAGTTTGTTGATCATTTGCGGGAACTTGAAGTAAAAAAGATCAATACTTTAGTGGATAAGAATGATGATCAAATGATGCGCTATTTTAATGCCAATCAGTTCGAACCCTCAAAAAATATTATTAATATAGAACGCAAAATTTAATTTATAAATTTGTATTCTTTAGAAAAATCGAAAGCGGGTATTTAATTTTTTACATAGCTGAGCAATCAGTTCATAATTTATCAAAACCCAAAAGTTCCAAACACATGATTGGCATCAACTTGAATCCAGATTTCCGGTGATGTATTCTTTTGGTATCCATGACTATTTCGGTGGCTGAATACTCAAGACTGGGATAATCAATGTTTTTTATTGCCACATTGTGGTATTGCTATTGATCGGAACGAAAGTTCGAAAAAACATAAATTTGGAAGAAGTAGTGTGAGGGGGTTTGTTCCAGGCCCATGGCGAGTCATATAACGTGTCTCAGATTTTCAGCAGGTAAAGTATTGATTTGGTATCCTTGATATTTCGGGCACCCGAATAGTTAAAACTTGGATAATAATTGTTGAGTCAAAAAAATCGGAAAAACTCAATTTTTTATATTTACAAAATGGAATTTTAAATAATACCGTTTGATGATATCTCAGGACCAAATAGTTTAACCATCTGTGGTTTGCATGAAGCATGTTAATTGATGAGTTATTCTCCAATCAAGGATTAAGCCGATATTTAACCCCTTATTTTTATTTTATCCCATTCCAGTATATGTCTCTTTTTGAAAACAGGTCCTTTCGGTGGCAGTTCCCCAGCGTTGCCCTTGGGAAATCAGTTCCATAAACTGATCGCCATCTTTAACCACTCTGCCTCCTACGACATCAACACCACGGGCAAAAAGCGGATCAGGAAAATACCCTGCTGTTGGTCCGACAATGGAGACAAATGCATCGGAAGAACAATTGCCAAGGATATCATCAAGGGAATTGTTTAGTATCGTTGTGCTGGTACATAATACCTTATTGCATGATTTCAATTTACCTGCATCCAGGGTAATTGGCATGTCGGGATACTTTTTTATTAACAGCTCATTTTTTTCAATAACAATTAGCTGGGCACCAGCATCCCGGATCGTTTTAATCAGCCCGGGAAACAAACCAACCATTCCGATCCTGTCTTCTTTTGATATCGCCAACAACCCCAGCGAATCCGTAGCCGATTCCAACTTGAACTGGGTTGTTTTCATAATATGCTGACAAATTGCATTAATGGCAGCAAGACTGATCATCTCTTTTATTGGATCTTTATTGCCAAATTCAAGCGCAAGGTTTTTAGGGTTTTTCCCGATAAAATCATCCGGTTTCAAAGTGGTATAGTCTTCCATCTTTTCATCCGGCAAAAGAACGTAACTGACCCCTGCTGCTCCACCCTCAAGGCCGATTGCCATAAATTGGGCGTCCTTTTGTTGTCCCCCTTTAAAAAATGGTGGGAAAAACAGAGTTGAAACAGATGGAATTGTAGACCGTGATGATAACTTTTCAATCATTTTTTTGAATTCATTTTTAAGACTCATCATCATCCCCTGATTTGCCGTTAAGAAGCGATTGACCGGTTGTGTGCATATCCTTAATCTTTGAATGATATACGAGTTGTAACATTTAAAAAACTGAGTTGTATTTCAGTATCAAGACAAAATATTGTTGTAAACAAATATTCCGTTATATGGGAAAGTGCATAATTAATTTAACAAAAAACCCATTAAATTTTAAGTGGAGTTATGTTTGCATTTGAAAAATTCTGCCAGGATATTCTTCATCATCAAACTGACCGGTCAATTTCCAAATTCTTTCCGGTGAAGTATATTTTTGGTATCCATAACAAATTTGCTTTTTGGATACTCCATACATGGATAATAAGTGTGTTTTAAGGATGCACTAACTTTTTGGCTGTTAAGCCTTTCAATTACCACCGACTTCAAATTGGTCTATTTTACTTTGCATTAGATCAATATCATTAAATACATAAATTAATTCGCTACCAATCTCTTTTTTGTTTTCATCTTTAATTGGTTTAAATGAATCAATCTCTATCCCAAGTTCATCAAATAGATAATCTTCAAGAGCAGCCATATCACTCCATGAATAAAGTTTTATGCTGGTTTTATTATTGTCTTGAATTGCTACTACCTTGTTTTTCGTTGATGAATCAATCATTTTTTAAATGCTTTATTTTTCGTATATAACGGAGCCGGGTATCACCCAAAGTCAATTATTTAATGATTTTTGGGAATGATCAAAAGGCTATGGCTATATGTATTAAATGGTTCTTTTAACAATGCGATCAGTCTCAGTCAGGCTTTTCACTAACCGTTTAAGTTGTCATATTTAACATTTAAATTTCGGGCCAATATTAGGAACCCATTTTTTCTTCCAAGTTCATTTATTTTGTCATTAGTATTCTTGCCAAATATTTCTCCGGTAAGAATCAAACAATTTTCTATTCCATCCGATAGTTCAAAGAGCGCATCTTCTGCCCCATCAATCATCTTTGCTTCCAAAATGAATTTATTTATCGCATCTTGAAGTTCCTTTATCATATTTCTCCATTTTTATAGGTTATTTTACAAATCCGTGTCTGTAATGTTTGAATATTATTAATCAACTATAATTGAAGACTAACATTCCTAACCGAAAAATGTCCAGAGGAAGCTTATTATATAAATAACCTTACAGCGCTGGCTTGATTCTGGCACCTATCTATCACTTCATCCATAGAATTCACAATTGGATTGGTATCCTAAACTATTACAGGCTCCGAATACTCCACCTTTGGATAATAATACTTAACTCAACTTTCTGGGTTGACATTTACTATAAATACGAAACATAACCACTTGATATAATTATAAATATTGACAAGATTCACTATCTATGATATGTATTTTTTATCCCTAAAAACTAAAAAGCAAAGATAGGAATCTCATCAAAATGCATACTACCTCGACCAAATTTCAAAATCAAACCATAAACTCTAATAAGCTCGGAATTTTTAATAACTACTTTTCCAGTTTAAAAGTTGGAAGTATGCTTAACAAATCAGGTATAGTCAAAACCAAAGGTGCTTCTCCCCTGGAACTGTTCACCATTGTTTTCAACTTAGCGTTTATTGGCAAAAACTTCTTCGAAGGCGTAGTGCGGAATAAAAAAGTGAATGTCGGCAAAGATGCCGTGTATAACTTTTTAAATTCACCCAGATACAACTGGAGACGTTTCACAATTCACCTTAGTCGCAAGATTTATCTTATCATTAAAAATCTTCTGGATGATTCTTCTGAAGAAGTTCTTATCTTTGATGACTCGACATATGACAGAAGCCGTTCCAAAAAAGTGGAACTTCTTTCACGTGTATATGATCATTCAAGCCACAAATATCTAAAAGGGTTCAGGTTACTTACTCTTGGCTGGTCAGATGGGAATAGTTTTCTCGGAATTGATTTTGCTTTGTTATCATCAACAGAAAAAAAGCATCGATACAATGAAATCAATTCCGATATTGATAAAAGAACGTGCGGTTATCAACGCCGCAAAGAAGCGATAACAAAATCTACAATGCATCTGGAGCCAATGATAAAAAGGGCCATCAAGATTGGAATCCGGGCAAAGTATCTTGTAATGGATAATTGGTTTTCAATGCCTTCGGTGATCTCGACCCTTCGACAACACATCCATATCATCTGCATGCTTAAGGACCACACCAAATGGTACTATGAGTACAATGGGAAAAAACTCCGGCTAAGTGACCTTTATGGGAAGTTAAAGAAAAAAAGAGGGAAGGCCAAAGTCAAGGCCAGTGTCCTTGTTATATTACCTGACGGGAATAAAGCCCGAGTCATCTTTGTTCCCTGTGACAAGAAACGGGGTTGGCTCGCCATTTTATCAACAGATATTACCATAGCAGATGATGAAATAATAAGGCTGTACGGTAA
>CAXHYW010000198.1:0-6593 GCA_964021475.1 uncultured Desulfobacteraceae bacterium
GATTCTCCGGAGTGACTGGAGTTCAGACGTGTGCTCTTCCGATCTATGGCGGTGAGGGTGTTGGAGGTGGCAAGCCCGAGATCATTGTGGCAGTGAACACTAAGCACAGCCTTGTCAATATTGGAGGTGTTTTCAATCACATATCTGACCAGTTCTCCGAATTCTTCGGGGATGGCATAGCCCACGGTATCCGGAAGGTTGATGGTGGTGGCACCCGCATCAATAACCGATTCAAATACCGTGCACAAAAAATCTTTGTCCGATCGGGATCCGTCTTCGGCTGAAAATTCCACATTGTTTGTGAAGGAGGCCGCAAGTTTTACCGATTCCACGGCTCGCTTTAATACCTCGGCAGGTTCCATCTGCAATTTGTATTTCATGTGCAGTTCCGAGGTGGCAATAAAGGTATGGATCCTGGGGTTAACCGCATCTTTTATGGCATCCCAGCCCCGGCGGATGTCCTGTTCACTGGTCCGACAAAGCGCTGCGACCTGTGCTTTTTTCAGGGTGTTGGCAATGGCTTTTACAGCCTCATAATCACCGTCGGATGCGGCGGGGAATCCCGCTTCAATCACATCCACTCCAAGGGCTTCCAGCTGGGTGGCAATGCGCAGTTTTTCGGCCTGGTTCATGCTGGCCCCGGGGGATTGTTCTCCATCTCTCAAGGTTGTGTCAAAAATAATAATTCTTCTGTCATCATTCATTTTTATTCGCCTTTTTTTTTATTTATCTTTTATAGAATTGTCCAAAGAAAGTTTATACTGAAAACTGTCGGCCAATGCCTGCCAACTTGCTTCGATAATATCTTCCGACACCCCGATGGTGGAAAATATGTTGTGGGTATCCCGGGATTCAATAAGCACCCTGACCTTGGAATCGGTGCCGTCGGACCCTTCGATGACCCGAACCTTGAAATCCACCAGATGCATATCTTCAATCTGGGGATAAATGGTGGTCAATGCTTTTCTCAGGGCATTATCCAGGGCGGATACCGGACCGTCTCCTTCTGCCGCGGTGATCTCTGTCTTGTCGCCTACCCTGATTTTAATCATGGCATGGGAGTAACAGGGTCTTTCCTTGTCTTTTTCAACCACCACCCTGAAGGATTCCAGTTCAAATTTGGGAACAAACTGGCCGGTGAGTTTTTCCATGATCAGTTTCAGGGAGCCTTCGGCGGCATCAAATTCAAACCCATCGTTTTCAAGCTCCTTGATGCTGGCGACAATCAAAGCTTTTTTGCTTTCATCATTTCCCAGATCCACCCCCAGCTCCTCGGCCTTGTAGGTGATGTTGCTCTTGCCCGACTGCTCGGACACCAGCACCCTACGTTCATTGCCCACAAGGGAAGGGCGGATGTGCTCATAAGCCCTGGGGTTTTTCATGATGGCCGAGACATGGACCCCGCCCTTGTGTGCAAAGGCCGATTTTCCCACAAAGGGTCTGGAATTGACCGGCGGTACATTGGCGGTTTCCGATACAAACCGTGACAGGTTCAATATTTTTTTTAAGTTTTCACCGCCGATGCAGTCTTGTTTCATTTTCAGGGCGAGTATGGGGATAATGGCCGTCAGGTCCGCATTGCCGCACCGTTCCCCATATCCGTTGATGGTTCCCTGGATCATGGTAGCGCCAGCGTGTACGGCGGTCACGGCATTGGCAACCGCCATGGCGCAGTCATTGTGGGTGTGGATACCCAAGCGTATGTCTGTCCGGCCTTGGGTTTTAAAGTGGGCTACCACACATCTGGTGATGGTGTCGATCTCACAAGGCAGGGAGCCCCCGTTGGTGTCGCAGAGGACAAGACACCGGGTGCCGCCCTCAACTGCGGCCTCCAGGGTTTTAAGGGCATAGGATTCATTTGCCTTGTACCCGTCATAGAAATGCTCGGCATCATAGATCACTTCACGGTCATGGGTCAGAAGGTAGGACACGCTCTCCCGGATCATGGCCAGGTTTTCTTCTTTGGTATTGGACATGATGGCTTCCACATGGAGATCCCAGGATTTTCCGAAAATGGTAACCACCGGGGCCCCGGAATCGAGCAATGCCCTGATATTTGCGTCTTGTTCACAGGAGATTCCCTGGCGCCGGGTGGCACCAAAGGCGGCAATCCGGGCATTTTTAAATTTCATGTCCCGGACCAGTTCAAAGAAAGCCTGGGCACCGGGATTGGAGCCTGGCCAGCCGCCCTCAATGTAGTGAATACCGACCTCATCTAATTTTATGGCGATCTTTAGTTTGTCTTCCGGGGAAAAAAAGATATTCTCTCCCTGCATCCCGTCCCTTAGGGTGGTGTCATATAATAGTGTTGTTTCCATTTGTTATTTTCCGTTTTCTCGGGCCAGGGCAATGGAACCGGTTGCGGCTATTTCCACAATTCCCATGGGTTCTAAAAGACTGACAAAGGCCGCATGTTTTTCACTGTCCCCGGACATTTCAATTATAAAATGGGAATGGCCCACATCCACAATTTTGCTCCGGAATATGTCGACAATTCTCAGGATCTCAGCCCTTTTCTCAGGGTTAGCATGGACTTTGATCAGTGCAAGTTGCCTTTCCACATATTTTGCTTCGGTCAGATCATTGACGGTGATGACGTTGATCAGTTTGTTGAGCTGTTTTTTAATCTGTTCGATGACTTGGGAATCGCACTTGGTCACCATGGTAATTCGGGAGACATCGGGGTCGCCCGTGGTGGCAACGCTCAAAGAATCAATATTGAATCCCCGGCCGGAAAAAAGTCCTGCTATTCTGGACAATACCCCGGGTTCATCATCCACCAAAATTGAAAGTAAGTATCTGTTTGTTTCCATTGTTGTTTTTCCTTATATTAAACCAAAAGCACCCTAAATTATACTAACAGCATTTCGGTGATGGCCCCGCCAGCCGGCACCATGGGATAGACAGACTCTTCCCTTTCCACTATAAATTCCATGATAACCGTGCCAGGCGTTTGGAGGCCAAGTTTCAGAGTTTCTTCGACTTTGGAAGGATCTTCACATCTAAAACCCTTGGCTCCATAGGCCTGGGCCAACAAAACAAAATCCGGGGCATTTTCCATGTTGGTGGAGGCATAGACTTTATCATAGAAAAATTCCTGCCATTGCCGCACCATGCCTAGGAATCGGTTGTTGAGAATAACGATTTTTACATCCAGTTTGGATTCAATGGCGGTCATCAGTTCCTGGATATTCATCTGGATGGACCCATCTCCGGCCACATCCACCACTAGTTTGTCCGGACAGGCAGCTTTGGCACCGATGGCGGCCGGCAGACCAAATCCCATGACGCCCAAACCCCCAGAGGTGATAAAATGATTTGGTTTGTCAAAATGGTAAAATTGGGCCGCCCACATCTGGTTCTGGCCGACTTCCGTGGTGATAATTGCCTCCCCCTTGGTGACTTCATAGAGTTTTTCCACCACAAACTGGGGTTTGATGATGCTAGGGCCCTGTTCATATTTCAAGGGGGTGGTCTGCTTCCACTGGTCTATCTGGCTCAACCAGGGGGCGCGGTTTACCTTGAGGGTTTCCGGCTTTTCTTTCTCCATGAGTGCAAGTATTCCGGCCAGTGCCGATTTGCAATCCCCCACAATGGGGCAGTGCACCGGAATATTTTTGTGGATGGAGGTGGGGTCGATATCGATCTGGACAATCTGGGCATGGGGGGCAAATTTTTTGACATTGCCCGTGACCCGGTCATCAAATCGGACCCCGGCCGCAATGATTAAATCAGAGTTGCCGATACTCATATTGGCCCGGAACGTTCCGTGCATGCCCAGCATGCCCAGCCACAGCGGATGGGAGCCGGGAAACGCCCCAAGACCCATCAGGGAACCTGCCACCGGGATGTCCGCCAGTTGGGCAATGGCCGTGAGTTCCTCGGAAGCCCTGGACAGGATGACGCCCCCTCCGGCAAAAATCACGGGTCGCTTGGCCTCTTTTAACATGGAAACAGCCTTGGCCAATTGCTTTTTGTTGGGGCTGTAATTGGGTTTATAGGATCTTAAGGCCGTTTCTTCTGGCATCTCAAACTCAATTTGGGCCTGGATAATATCCTTGGGCAGATCCACGAGCACGGGACCGGGTCTGCCGGATCTTGCAATGTGAAAGGCTTCCTGGATGGTGGTTGCCAGTTTGTTGGGGTCTTTTACCAGATAATTGTGTTTGGTGCAGGAACGTGTGATACCCACAATATCCACTTCCTGGAAGGCATCATTGCCGATGAGGGCCGTGGGAACCTGACCGGTAAAAATCACCATGGGGATGGAGTCTGTATGGGCAGAGGCAATACCGGTGACCGTGTTGGTGGCCCCGGGGCCCGAGGTGACCAGGGCTACACCGACACTGTCGTTTGCCCGGGCATAGCCATCGGCGGAATGGACAGCGCCTTGTTCGTGGCGTACAAGGATGTGGCGAAGATCTGGGTGTCTTGCCAGTTCGTCATGGATGTCAATGGTGGCACCACCGGGATAACCGAAAATGGTATCCACGCCCTGGGCTTTGATCATTTTAATTAGTATTTGTGCCCCTGTGAGTTTCATAGGTTTCTCCTGTTAGAAATTTTTAAAGACGCAACCCTCTTCATCCGGCTCCTGTAGGGCGTTCTGGTTACTTTCTTTGTTACCCTTTTCATAATTGTTGTTCTCCAAAAAATAAAAAAGCCGTTATCTGCCCTGTCGGGGCTGATAACGGCTTTTAAAGTTAATTTAAAGTTTATGCCACTAAGAGCCCCTTCGCTTGGAGGTGAGAATAATCACCTCCACGATAATAAGGACTAGTAGTATGTTGATAAAATTTATTTTCATAATTATTTACTTTATATAAACAATATTTACTATATATAAATTCATCCAAAGTCAAGGAAAAAACCACCTCCTTGAATAATAAATTCTTCCACAAATGAAGATACAAATTAGATTTGCAATTAGAACTTGGTTTGGTTATACTTCTCATTAAGATTATCGGCATCCTGTAAGATATACAAATTTAATATATCAACCAAACCTACTTATATAATAAATTTGCTCAGAAAAGTTCATTATATAATAGTGTATTAAGTGGTCTTGAATTTAGCCATGTCAAATAAAACATTACTTACCCAGTTTTCATACCTTATTTCCGGGACTCTTTTTGTCCTTACCGGACTTGCAGTCTATGCAAAAGCAAGTCTTCTGGTGATTTGCGGCGGTTGTCTGTTGTTTGTCTGGGGGATCAATCATTATGGTTTGATCCTGAAAGATCGGTTGGAATATGCCGGTCATATACTCATCAGTCTTTTTTTTATATTTTCAATTTTGTTTGTTTGTCTCACCGGTGGCTTTTATAGCCCCGGTCTATTGATCTTGTTTTTCATGCCTGTTTTGACCATCCTGTTTTCTGGAAAAAACTCAATGGCCTTCTACAATAGCTGCGTCCTTGTTTTTCTATGTTTGCTCTATCTTGGACCATCATGGGGCCCAGGAGAGTTGAATATTAATCAATACCGATTTTTTTTTACTTTGGTTGCTTTTGGACTGTATGCCGGTGGCATGGGGCTGATCATTGGCCAGAATCACAGGGATCGAAAATTATTGGCAACATGCCGGACCCAGATTCAACAGGTATCCGAGGATGCCCAGACTGCCCTTAAAATCAAAGACCGATTTCTGGCCAATATGAGCCATGAAATTCGAAATCCCATGAACGGGATTATCGGTATGATGCACGTATTGCTGGATTCTGATCTTGATGATGAGCAGCGGCATTATTCCAAGATTGTTTACAACAGCACCCGTGCATTATTGTCCATTGTGAACGATATCCTTGATCTGTCTAAAATTGAGTCTGGCAAACTGGAGTTTGATATCATCTCCTTTGATCTTGAGATAGCCATTCGGGACATTGTCGCTTTGCCCGAACTCCAGGCCCGTCAAAAAGGCATTGAATTTACCTACGCCATTGACTCCTCGGTGCCCAGGCTTTTAAAAGGCGATATTGGAAGGATTCGTCAGATTATTCTCAATTTAACGGGAAATGCCATTAAATTCACAGAAGACGGCAGCATCTGTCTGAATGTTACCCTGGGATCCCAAGATGAAAAACCAAATGAAAAATTAGATGAAAAACCAGATAATCCAGTGCCCTGGCTTCATTTCAGCGTGGATGACACGGGGATCGGTATCAAGGAAGAGAAAATTTTGTCTTTATTCGGTTCCTTTACCCAGGCAGATGCCTCCATTACCAAGAAATTTGGGGGAACCGGCCTGGGCCTTTCCATTGCAAAATTGTTGGTAGAAAAAATGGGGGGTAAAATCGGGGCGGAAAGTATTGAGATGGTTGGCAGTACCTTCTGGTTTGACCTGCCTCTGGAAAAACAATCCCAGGGAGAAATTTCTTTTAACCTCACCAGTCTTCCGGTTAAGGATTATAAAATTCTGGTCATCAGCGATAACACTACATTGGGAAAAACTTTTGATGACAATCTATCTGCCCTTGATATCTCCTATGAACAGGCATTGGATGATGTGGAAGCCCTTGAAATGCTTAAATGGGCCCAGGATGATAATATGCCTTTTCACCTCATCATCATGGAGGCCCAGGAATCCGATCAAT
>CAXHYW010000199.1:0-6563 GCA_964021475.1 uncultured Desulfobacteraceae bacterium
TTTATCTCGGGGTGATCCAGAACCGGACCATTGAACTGGACGGCTTCAAGTGGCCTATTGATACCCTGATTATTGCCACCAGCAATAACTCCGAGTTTGATACCTTTTTATCGGAAAGGGAAGAAGCGCCGATCATTGACCGGTGTCGAATCTGTTATGTGGCACACAATACCGATTATAAGATTCAAAAATATTTGACAGAGTATGCCATTGGTACCGACACCAAACGGTCTCTTGCCCACGAGGTGCTTCACCAGGATCCCAATTTGAATTACGCCGCTTCCGTTGGGGTGGTACTGAGCCGTCTGCCCAAATCAGACAAATTAACCCCCGTGGAAACCATGAAACTTGCTGCGGGAGAAGTGGCCGGAGAGAAAAGTTTGAAAACCCTGGCAGAACTCATCGACTCGTTGAACCAGGACACTGAGATTACCAAGCGGTTTGGGCAAAAGGGAATGGGCCAGAGAAATCTGGGTCGGGCGGTTCAATTGTTGCTGGAAAGTTCGGAAACCAATGAAGGTAAGTGCATGTTTGCCCTGGATATATTCAAGGCCCTGGAAAGAACAGTGTTGGATTATGTGCAGGAACCCTCTGATCGGGCCAAATTTAAGGAAGATTTGAAGATTGCCAGGGGGTTATATCGAGAGCGGATCATGACCGAAATGTTTAATGCGTATATGGACGAACCCCTGGCCATTAAAAAGGATGTTTTAAATTACGTGAACATGATCATCGGCATTGATGCCGAGCACCTGGGACCAGATCTCATGTGGAAATACAAGGATCCCCAGACCGGCGAGTTGAGGGCTTTAAAAATCGACGAACGCTATATTAAAAATGTTGAAGAGAGGCTGGGGTTGAAAACTGAAGAACAGCGAGCTTCTTTTAGAAATTCCATCCGAAAGATATACGGACAAAAATTGTCCGTGGATGCGAATTATGATTTCATGGACAATTTGGATCTGGTCAAGGCCATTACCGATGTGAGATTAAAATCGGATATCGCAGGGGCAGGTTCTTTGATCGGGGCTTTGGCCAATAGGACGAATGAAGAAAATCAAAAGCTCTATGACCGAATGATTTTTACCATGAACGAAAAACTTGGGTATTGCCCCACCTGTGCCCAGAAGACTATTGAGTATTTTTGCAGCCAGGAAGATGATAAATAATTGGGTAAATAATTAGGTGAATAATTAAGTGAATAGCCGGGCAAAGAGCCAATAAAAAATTAATGGGGAGACCCTATCATGACCACACTTGATGAACTCCTTGAACGAGACAGACAAAGAGAAAAAGACGGATTCAAACGGAAAATTCGAATAGGACAAATTGTAAAGCCGGGTTCCGGCGGCAAGGAAAAGATCATTGTGGTGCCGACCACGGTTGAGGAAAAATTTGTTCATGATGAGATCATTCTTGACCAGGAACAGGGGGAAGGGGAACCCACCGGGGGGACTGGAGAAGGAGAAGAAGGCGATATCATCGGTGAACAACCGGTCCGACCCGAAGAAGGTGAAGGAGAGGGAGAAGGGTCCGGAGAAGGCCCTGGAGAAGGAGAAGGCGGCGAACATGAATTTGAAGCCAACGCCTATGAACTGGGTAAGGTTTTATCCCAGGATTTCCAGCTCCCCAATTTAAAGGACAAAGGGAAAAAAAGAAGCCTGGTCAAGTATGTTTACGATCTTACGGATAAAAATAAAGGGACAGGACAGTTTTTAGATAAAAAAGCCACCCTTAAAAAAATCGTACAAACCAATATCATGCTGGGTCGGGTTCCGGATATATCTAATATAGATACGACCCAGTTTCTGATTTCTCCCCAGGACCTGATATACAGGATTTTATCCAGGGAAAAGGATTTTGAATCCCAGGCATTGGTGTTTTTTCTAAGGGATTATTCCGGGTCTATGGGGGGTAATGTCACCCAGACCGTGGTTTCCCAGCATGTAATGCTCTATTCCTGGCTCATGTATCAATATGATAAACAGGTGGAAACACGATTTATCCTCCATGACACAGATGCCAAAGAAGTTGCCGATTTTTATAAATATCATTCTTATAAGGTGGCTGGCGGCACCAAAGTTTTTACCGCATTTAAATTGGTGAATGATATCGTGGAAAGAGAGAATCTGGCCAGGGACTATAATATTTATGTCTTCCATGGCACGGATGGCGACGACTGGGACAAGGAAGGCACCCAGACCCTTGCTGAAATTGAACGGATGATGTCATATGTGGCAAGGATCGGTATCACCATTGTGGAGCACTCCTATGTGGGTGGTAAGCAGACGGAAGTTGAAAAGTACTTGAGATCTTCTGGCATATTGGACAAAAACAAAGCGTTTATCAAGCTGGATGTGATGGGTGAAAATGTGGATGATTCAAGAATTATCCAGGGCATTAAAAATCTTATTTCCTAACGCTTGTCCAACCGATTTTATTTTTTAAAGTGATTGGGTTGTGTAAACCAAAAAGGCAGGTATCTATGGAACTTGTGAGTCAACATGTCAAAGGTATTATGGAAGAATGCAAGGTTCGCGCCCGGGATGCGGGCTTGTGCTTTGATAACGAGACCCTTGAATATATTGTTACCAACCGGGATATGATTGATCTGAGTCCAAAGATTATGATCCCCACCCTGTATGACTATTGGGTTCATGACGTAAGGGTATTGTCCGGCAAGGGCATGTATGAGGCTTACCCCTCCAACCCTTACGAAACCGTCATCAACACGCGGCCAGCCATTTCCTTTTATAATGACAACAACCCGGATTGGCTCAATGTCATGATTTTTTACCATGTTCTGGGGCATATTGATTTTTTTCAAAACAATCTGTTTTATAAAAATACCTGGGATGTTGATCTAACAGGACAAGCGCTGGCCGATAAACGCCTGATTGCAAACTTACGTTCTGAAAAGGGACGGTTGGTGGATTATGTAATTGAATTTTCCAGGGGGATTGATAACCTGGTGGGTTATTATCGTGAAATAAATCATATTATTTCCAAGGAAAATCAACCCCAGACCAATGGGGGGCCGGTCGATAAAGTGGATTACTATTTTGATGTTTTTTTACAGCAGCTGAAAGGGGTTTCCCATCATACCTATCTCAAAGAGATTACCCGGTACAATGAGAGTCGGGAAACAAAAATAGATTTTTTTGAGTCGATCATCGCCAAATATCCGGAATTTGAAGAACTCTACAGACAAGCCAAGGCATCAGATACCCGTGATGAGCTTGATGTGATGGAATATATTATCCAACATTCCCCGTTTTTAAAATTGGATGAAAATAAATGGATGAAGACTATTATCCAAATTGTCAGGAACACCTCATTGTATTTTCAACCCCAGATACGAACGAAAATAATGAACGAAGGGTGGGCCAGTTATTGGCACGAATACATGTTCATGCGCGATGACAGAATATGTGGGCATGAAGCTGATTTTGCCAAGATTAATGCCAGCGTCACTGCCATGCCAAAGGTTGGATTAAATCCTTATGCCTTAGGTATGAGGCTTTTCCAACATATTGAAGAGATGGAGGATAAGGGATGTTACTCCTTTGACTATTATTTCCAGAAGGATGAAATTAAAAAACAAAAATACAATACTCAAAAAAAATCAGGTGGCCCTTATATTTTCAAAATCAGGGAAAACATGAACGATTTTACTTTTATAAATCGCTATATAGACCAGGAGTTTTTAACCAAACATCATTTATTTGTATCGGGTAAACGATTTAACCAAGAACGCGTGTCCTGGGAATATTATATAAAATCTAAACGAGCAGAAGATTACAAACAGATGGTCATCGACACCCTTTACCATCCGCCGGAGATTCGGGTGGACAAGGAAAATAGTGTCAAAGGAGTTCTTTCTTTAAACCATTTGTTTGAAGAAAAACCTCTGAAACGTGACTTTCTTGAAAATACCATGATCGGTATAGAATACCTTTGGGGTGGCCCTGTTCATTTGGATACCAGTGAACCTTTGGCAGAGGATAAGAAGTCGACCAATTATTCCAATTTCTGGGATCCATCGGGGCCGACCCCCAAAACCCAGGAACCCAAAAAGATAGAATGGAAGAGAATGCGCTATGTGATGGAAAATCGTAAACTGCATAAGCGGGAGCTATAGTCTATTATGGAAAAACAATCATCTTCAACAGAATCCGTGGACCAGGCCCTTGAATTGCTGAATAAGAATATAACCGATTATCAGCGACTGAAACCAATTGCATTTCAAGAATTTTTAAATGTTCTCAATGCCAATCCGTCTCAAATTTTGCGAAATATATTTCAGTCCTTTCATGACATGATCAAAAGTTACGTGGATGAACCGGATGAATCTATCAGCGGCGATCTTGAAAAATTAAAGTTTACAAATTATGACTGCACAAGACTTTTTGTTGAAGATTCGGCCAATCCTTATTTCCCGGATATGCTTTTTGCCAATCGGTTCATGAAGCAGATGGAATATTTGCGCCATGGTGCCCAGCAAAATCGCATCTATATCTTTTACGGACCCCATGGCTGTGGGAAAAGCACTTTTTTAAATAACTTGTTAAAAAAATTTGAAAAATATGCCAATACCGAAGAAGGACTTCGCTACGAGGTGGTCTGGCGCTTGAATATCAAAAAACTACAAGACAAGGACAAATCCATGATGACCTTGTCAACCTTTGAAAAATTAATTCAATATGTTGAAACTGAAAAGGGTGCCGCCATGGGGATCAAGCCCGAAGAACTTTCACTTGGGGGCAATGATCGGGATTACATCGAGATTCCTTGTATCTCACATGACAATCCGTTTCTGGTGATTCCAAAGGAGCAGCGGCGAAGTGTGCTGGACGAACTTATAAAAAACGATGAATTTAAGTGGCGATTGTTTACGGAAAAAGAGTATGAATGGGTATTCAAAGAGGAGGTTTGCACCATTTGTTCCTCCATCTATCATTCGTTGATGGAGCGGTTGGGAAATCCCACAGAAGTGTTCAAAATGCTCTATGCAAGGCCCTATCATTTTAACCGGCGGATAGGCACCGGGATTTCGGTATTTAATCCAGGGGATCAGCCTCTGCAACAGAATGTTATCTCCAATGAGATGTTACAAAATAGAATAAATGCCCTGTTCCAAGACAGCAATGTGATCAACTATATCGGGTCCAATTTTGCCAGGATCAACAACGGTATTTATGCCCTCATGGACATAAAAGCCCATAATGTCGACAGAATGGTTGAACTTCATAATATTATCTCAGAAGGGGTTCACAAGGTTGAAAATGTCGAAGAACAGGTAAATTCATTGTTTTTTGCCTTGATGAATCCTGAAGACAAACGAAACATACGTGATTTTCCCTCCTTTGATGATCGGATTCAGTATATTGACATTCCTTATGTGTTGGATGTTCAAACAGAGGTTAAAATATATTTGAACATATTCGGCCGGCATGTTGAAGGTAGTTTTCTTCCCATGGTATTGGAAAATTTTGCAAGAATTATCATCTGTACAAGGATTGGTAAAAAATCCTTGGCACTGGAAGAATGGATTAAAACGCCGGATAAATATAAAAATTATTGTGATGAACGGCTCATGTTGCTTAAAATGGAAATTTTTTCGGGAAATATTCCCAAATGGCTGGATGATGAGGATGTCAAAGCCCTGGATAAGAATATGTTGAAAAAAATAATTTCAGAATCGGAAATATATGGAAAAGAAGGCTGGTCGGGAAGAGACTCTATTAAAATATTTGACCAGTTTTATTCTAAATATGCCAAGGAAGATCGATTAATCAATATGCCTGATCTGTGTACTTTTTTTAAAACACTGGATGATCAACCCAAAAAAATAATTCCCCAGGGTTTTTTATCCTCTCTTTTACGCATGTATGATTATGGTATTTTACAGCAGGTGAAAGAAGCCCTCTATTATTACAATGAAGATCAGATTGCCAAGGATATTAAAAATTATATTTCCGCTGTCACAAACGAGTTGGATTCAGTGGTGAATTGTATATTTACAAAGGAAGAGATCCATGTGACGGAAGTCTTTCTTGAAAGTATTGAAAACAGGTTGCTGTCAGAAAATATGGATAAAAAACGCAGAGAGGACATCAGATTAGATGTATTAAAGGAATACACCACCAGAACCTTGTCCCATGAAATCATGATTGATGGGAAAGATATCCTTGAAACAAGGCTGTTTCTATCCTTGTACGAACGTTATGTCCATAATCTGAAAAAGAAAGTATTGGAACCCTTTATCGACAATGAAAATTTTAGAAATGCCATCAAGGATTTTGATACAGACAAATTTAAGACCCATGACAAGAGAATTAAAAAAGATGTGACCTTTTTGATGGACAATCTGTCTTCCAAGTTCGGTTACACCCAGCAGGGTGCAAATGAGACCTGTATTTATGTGATTGACAACGATCTGGCCAACAAGTTCAAGTAGATATTTAAGGGTGAGCCGGATTTATTACTTGATTCTTTTGAAAACTTCCATTAAATCAGGGCAATGATTTTTTATAGGGTTTAAGTGGTAAATTTGCAATCAG
>CAXHYW010000200.1:0-6559 GCA_964021475.1 uncultured Desulfobacteraceae bacterium
TCTGGTGGCAGGAGGGACAGAACTGTCTGCGCTTACAGGAAAACGCCAGGAGATATAAAAAAAATTCCTGAAGAGAAGGTTTGCGTCCTTGTGAGTACGGTTCAGGAGGGTTGTCTACGAGAGCGTAATTATGCACTATCTATACTTGCACACTTTCGCCGTATGCCTACCAGACAGATGGCAAAGCTATTAGTCACCGATAGGATGAGAACGATTCCCCTGATCCGGAGGGGGAATAGACCCTTACGAAACATAAGAAAAGATAACAATCCGGATTTTATAAGGAAAAATATCATGAAACTGAATACAAAGAAAAAGATATAGAAGAAGGCAAGGAGCATTGGGGAAAAAGGCACGACCAGAACCATCGGCAATGTCAAGATGGTCGTCAAAAAAATGTTTAGGGTTAGTGATAGTGATACGGAAAAGGTGTTTAATGTGTCTATTTATAAAAGGTTTTGACAGATTTTGCAGGGAGATTATTTGAAGAAGATAAAGACAGTGCTGATTTGGTGGCCGTTAACCGTTTTTAAAATAATTAGACGGATTTATTAAGCCCCATCATATTTAAGATAAGCAATTAGCATTTTGACCAATTCCTCCACAAATGTGGTTTTGGGGATGAATTGATCATCGGGGTGGGCTGCGAATCGATGGGTCAAGCTCTCGACTGTCTGGACGATAACGAAACAGGCATGCTCCAGAAAGGTTGGCCGAATTTCAGGATACAGACGGAGAAGGCTGGCCACAGTTTTGGCGGCATGCCGTTCGGCCTCAAGTAATGATTGGTGAACACGCTCGGGCAAAGGGGTTTCCTCAACCAAAATATGCTGTAGGCGCGGCTGTCTTGAGTGCATTTCCAGCATCCCCGATACATATTCATGCAGAGCCTCGCCCAGTCCATGCTGTTCAACCACAATGTGACCCACCCACTCTCGCAGGTGACGGTCAGTTTCAATAATATGCCGTTCGAGCAATGCTACGGCAATCGCTTCTTTACTTGGAAAATACTGATATAATGTTCCGATGGACACTCCTGCCCGTTCAGCGATTCGGTTGGTGGTCCCGGCAGCGTAACCACGAACTTCGAAAACTTGAGCAGCTGCCTGGAGGATCACATCCACCGTAACCTTGGAACGATGCTGAATCGGCTGTTTTCGGGGCTCAAGGCGTTGTTTGCGTGCTGTCATAAGCAATTTCCTGAATGCGAGTTGATATAAACTGACTATTTACATATAATATTTGCAACTGTCAATAGGCTGTAGATACCATCTTATGATTATATTTTAAAAATTTTATAAAGTATATATAAAATATTTTGTATAAAATGAATAATAATTATTCACAATTTGAATTCTGCACTTAAATTGGATATCAGAAAGTCTCTCTTGTCAGTTAGATAAACTCAAAATTGGTCCAACAAATTGAAATGTATTATAAATTTATAATATCAAAAGGCAACCACCTTACTGTGGAAAAAACAAAGGAGTCAATACATGGGCATAGATAAGCTTTTCAATCACGATGATGATCACCGCAAACACAAGCATTATGAGGACAACTATAATGAAAACGGCAAGGCTTTGAAAGACCATGATCATAAAGAATATAATGACCGGTTACGAAAGCACGAATATCATAAGAACCGTCATCACAATTATGATCTGTTCAATCCTTCGCGGCTCATGCCTTTCCTGATTGCCAACAAGAAACTCATAATTTTGGTAGGTGTTGTGTTTTTTGGGGTCCTTGTACTTGCAATCATTTTGGCCCTGCCATTGCTCGGTCAAATTCTCGATTACATAAACAAGATAGGCGGTCAGGATTTGATCCAACGATTGCTACAGTTAACTGGAGTCATAAAATAGGCATTTACCATGCAACGATATAATGCCCTTGCATCATCTACAGGCATTGGTAACTGATTCATGACATAGTGTCGAACCGGATTTAATAGAAAAGATGAAATAATTTTTTTTAACAGGACATCAAAGTTGGTTTGTCCGTATTTATTGATTTAGGTGAAAGAATGAAAAAATATAATCTTTTAATATTATTTACATTTTTTTTTATTATAGCATTGGAGCCCTGGTCTTTGGTAACAGGCATGGCCGATGAGGACCATGAAATTTCAGAATATTTCGAGCGAGAGGATCAACACGGTATTCCCTTTTTGGAAACTGACAATATAGGCAATGAAACCGCAGGTCAGATTGCCGCATTGCTTCTGCTTATAGCCAATTTCCCTGTAGCCTTAAGCTTGTTGATAAGGGGAATGAATCGATTTGTACCCATGGGAGAGATGTTAAAAAAAGCACTTAAGGATTTTAACCGCAAGCAGAAAAAAACACTCATGTGGCTTCATTATTATCTGAATCTTATTGTTCTTGGCATTGTTTCTTGGCACTGGTTGGCGTCAAGATGCAAGTCCTCGGCCCTTCCCGAAATTGGATCGGCATTGATGGTGACACTTATCCTTTCTGGTTTTTTGATAAAATTCAAGTTATGCCCCAAAGTTTTCAGGAAAATTACTTACAAGATTCATGTGGAACCTATTATTTTTATCTCTATGTTTTTTGTCTTGATGCTAGGTCACCTGATCGTCGATTAGTCTGGAGAATGTTCGTCTTGCTGTATTGACCATGAATCTGTTTTAACAGCCTAAATGTTTAGTTTTAATTTTAGGAAATGAGCATTGATTTTGAAAAATTATTTTTTATGGAGGAAACTAAAATGGATCACAAAACAATATTTTTAATGATTTGTCTGGTTTTAGGCACTCTTTTTTTTATCCCTTCTTTCCTGGCGTATGCCGATGATAACCATAAAGAAAACAAATGGAACGTCCTGTTGGCGGATGGTGGAAAAGATGATGATAATGGCAAGCATCAAAAGAAAAAACGAGAACACCATCAGAACTGCGGCAATGACTCCAGCGCCATAACACCGGTAAATAATTTAGTTTACCAGGCTGAGTGCGGGGCTTGTCACTTTGCCTATCAGCCGGAGCTCCTGCCGGGATCTTCCTGGATAAAACTTTTGACAAGCCTTGAAGATCATTTTGGAGAAACCTTCGAACTGGATGCTGATTCCCAAAATATCATTACAGATTATCTGAAATCCAACAGCGCTGACCATAGCACGAAAAAACAGGCGAAAAAAATCATGAAGGGACTTGGAAATCAGGCTCCATTGAGAATTACCCAAATCCCATGTATCATTAAAGAACACCATGAGATCTCTCCTGATGTATTGAACCGAGAATCCATAGGTTCTCTATCCAATTGCATTGCCTGTCACACAACGGCTGAAGACGGTATTTATGATGATGACAATGTAAAAATTCCAAAATAGAGCAGGTATATCAAGATGAGGATTGATAAGGATTATAAATGAACAATATATCGTTTGAGAATTTAAAAGGTCTGTCCCCTGATGAGGTGTTAAAGCGTCAGGAGCAGGATGGCTTTAACGAATTACCGACCCAGGGGAAACGAAATGGTCTGGATATCCTGATCGGGGTTTTAAGAGAACCCATGTTCCTGTTGTTGATCGCATGCGGGGCATTGTATCTGCTGTCTGGTGAGTTTCAGGAAGCATTGATGCTGCTTGGGTTTGTTTTTGTGATTATCGGCATCACCTTTTATCAGGAACGGAAAACCGAAAGAGCGCTCGAAGCACTCAAGGACTTGTCCAGTCCCCGTGCTTATGTCATCCGTGACGGGGAAAAAACACGTATTCCCGGGCGGGAAGTGGTCCGTGATGATGTTATCCTGCTGTCGGAAGGCGACCGTGTTCCGGCAGACTGCGTTCTGGTCCATGCCCTTAATTTTTCCATTGATGAATCGCTTCTGACCGGTGAATCCGTTCCCGTTAGAAAAGTATCCACCCAAGACACCTCGATTGTGATGGAGAAACCCGGCGGGGATGATCTTCCCTTTGCTTTTTCAGGCACCCTGGTTGTGTCCGGCCAGGCAGCAGGGATGATCAAGGCAACCGGAACCCGAACCGAATTGGGAAAAATCGGCAAAGCCCTTCAATCCCTTGAAGAAGAACGAACCCCGCTTCAGATTCAGACCGGGCAAGTCGTTCGAACTTTTGCGTTTGTCGGCGGCATTCTCTGCATACTGGTGGTGGTGGTGTACTGGATGACCCGTGGCAACCTGCTCGAAGGATTTCTTGCCGGGTTGTCTCTGGCCATGGCCATCCTTCCAGAAGAATTTCCGGTTGTTCTCACCATATTTCTGGCCCTTGGTGCCTGGCGGATTTCAAAATTCCGGGTGTTGACCCGGCGGGTTCCAGCAGTGGAAACGCTTGGCTCGGCAACCGTGCTTTGTGTTGATAAAACAGGTACATTAACCCTTAACAAGATGACGGTATCCGATATTGTGGCAGGCGATAAGGTGTTTACTATCGGGGAAAAGAATGACACCCTGCCCGAAGAATTCCACGAAGTGGTCGAGTACAGCATTCTTGCAAGCCCGGTCGACCCCTTTGATCCAATGGAAAAGGCCATGAGAGAACTGGGGGAACGCACCCTTTCACAGACAGAACATCTTCACGCATCATGGACGCTCCAGCGTGAATATCCCTTAAGCAAGGAACTGCTTGCCATGTCCCGGGTCTGGACATCCGCTTCAGGAGAAGACCTGATCATTGCAGCCAAGGGCGCTCCTGAAGCCATTGCGGATCTTTGTCATTTTGATGCACCCAAATTAAAATGGCTTGAGGAAAAAATCGATCTGCTCAGCAACCAGGGAAAACGGGTTATCGGAGTGGCGTGTACCCGGCACAGAAAAACGGAGCTGCCGGAGGATCAACACGATTTTCAGTTTAAATTCATCGGATTAATCGGCCTTGAAGATCCTGTCCGACCCAATGTAAAAGGGGCTATTGAAGAATGTTATACCGCTGGCATCCGAACGATCATGATCACCGGAGACTATCCAGGCACCGCCATGAGCATTGCCCGGCAGATCGGTCTTCGAAATCCGGATCAGCACATTACCGGTTCTGAACTGGAAACATTAACCGATAAGCAACTGGCAAATAGGATAAAAGAGGTCAACATATTTGCCCGCATGGTGCCGGAACAGAAACTGCGCATTGTCCAGGCCCTTAAACTAAACAAGGAAATTGTCGCCATGACCGGTGATGGTGTGAATGATGCACCTGCCCTGAAAGCCGCACATATCGGGGTGGCAATGGGGGGCCGAGGCACGGATGTCGCACGTGAGGCAGCATCACTGGTGCTCCTTGATGATGATTTTAATTCCATTGTGACTGCTGTGCGTATGGGACGACGTATTTATGACAACCTTAAAAAAGCGATGATGTTCATCCTTTCAGTTCATATTCCCATTGCAGGACTTTCATTGATACCCGTACTGCTGAAATGGCCCTTGATTTTATTCCCGGTGCATATAGTTTTCCTGGAGCTGATTATTGATCCCGCATGTACCCTGATCTTTGAAGCAGACAAAGATGACGGCCAAGTCATGAAACGAAAACCGCGCAGCATTGACGCAAAGCTCTTCGAAAGATCAACCCTTTTGAAGTGCTTTTTTCAAGGAGGGGTGACCCTGGCAGTGACCATTGCCATTTACCTGTTCATCCGCAATGACCATTCTACTGAGACGGCACGGGCACTTGCATTTCTAACGCTTGTGGTCTGTAATCTTGGAATGATCCTATCAAACCGCTCCCTGACAAGATCCAGCATCAGCATGCTGAAAGAAAAAAATGCAGCATTTAAATGGGTCATGACCGGAACGGTCACCGTCATGATCCTTGTGCTTACCATACCCTTTTTCAAAAACCTGTACCGCTTCGGATCGGTTTCCGTGAATGATGTATTCCTGGCACTGGCGGGTGGTCTTGTGGCGATCATTTTCATGGAACTTGTGAAGGTGATTCCTTTGTTCAACAAGAAAACTTAATTTATCAAGACTGGATGAAACATTTAAAAAACAACAACCTCAAAGGAGAAAAATTAAATGAAATGCCCCGTATGTGAAACAAACGACCTCTTGATGTCAGATCGACAAGGTGTGGAAATTGACTATTGCCCAAAATGCCGAGGCGTCTGGCTGGATCGGGGAGAACTCGACAAGATCATAGAGAGATCTCTTCTCTCAGCCACGCCATTATCATCTTCAGGACCGGAACAATCGTATCGTGAAAGGGATCATTCATCATCCCATGGAAAAAAACATGGTCATGGACATGACGATCATCACGATTCAAAGCATGGATATGGAAAATCATACAAGAAAAAATCTTTTTTAAAAGATATTTTCGATTTTTAAAATTGCTTGTGGACCCATTTATGAACTTAAACCGAAAGAAATTCAGTAACCATTTCTTCTCTGGAGAACCATGTTCGGAACTATTTTAATTTCAGTTTGCACCTTTATGCATGTTTATGTTTTCTGGAGAGCCGCCTCTATACCATTTGTGGAACAGCACATATCCAGAAAGATATTTATCGGTACAGGAATGGTCACAAATAGGAACTTGCTTTTTGTTGACCAAACCATAAGAATCCTCCAAAAATTTA
>CAXHYW010000201.1:0-6536 GCA_964021475.1 uncultured Desulfobacteraceae bacterium
GAGATTCTCCGGAGTGACTGGAGTTCAGACGTGTGCTCTTCCGATCTGCATATACCAACACTTACAGCGCCATTGAATTTAATGGATTTCCGCCTTTAAAATCCTATTTCATTTAGTGACCTTTTACCCTAGTGATCAAAGATATATCCCACGGACCGCCGGCTCTTGAAATAAATCGGATCTTTGGGTTTTTTTTCAAAATATTTGCGAAACCTAACAATAAAATTATCCACCGTTCTTGTGGTCGTATCACTGGAATACCCCCATCCTGCGTTCAATAACATCTCCCGGGAAAGGGGTTTGCCTTTGTTGGCAATGAAGATTTTAAGCAGGGTGACCTCTTGTTCGGTAAGCACAATCACTCCTGCCAGGCAAGTGGCTTTAAAGGTGATAAAATCAATGTGGTTTTCACCAAAGGTGTAGGCATCACCGGTAAAAAGGGTATGGCCAACTTTTTTACCGGAACCGCCACCGTCATACCACCCCTTTTTTTTTATCAGTCGCTCCACCCGGAGCAAAAACTCTTCCAAATCAAAGGGTTTGGACAAATAATCATCCACCCCATAGCGCAATCCCTTTACCTTGTCCTTTGTATCTCCCCGGGCGGAAAGAATCAGAACCGGGATTTTTTCATCCTCCTTTCGAATGGTCTTTAAAATGGAAAAGCCATCAATCATGGGCAGCATGATGTCCAGAACAATCAAATCCGGTTTCCAGGCGTGCCATTGTTCAAGTCCGTCAATGCCGTCCTTGGCAATGGAAGTTTCATATCCCTGCAGCGTCAGATTCAGCTGGATCCCGTCGGCAATATGTGCCTCGTCTTCTATGACCAGAATACGTTTTTTTTCAACCGCTTCCATAATTTCTTCTCCCTGACATTGGCAATACTTGCCCGTGGAATGGTGATGGTAAACCTGGACCCTTTTCCCTTGCCCTCACTGAATACCGATGCCCGCCATCCATGGATCATGGCAATACTGGAGACAAGATAAAGTCCCAGGCCTGATCCGGTATGACTATTGGCATTTTCTTTGCCGGATTTGTAAAATTTGTGAAAAATCTTTTTGGCATCCTCCTTGTCCACACCAATCCCATTATCAATAAAATCGATGGTAATTTTCTGTAAAAAACTTTTAAATACGATCCGAAGGATGGGCTGATCCGACTCATTATATTTAATGGCATTGGACACCATATTCATGAGTAGCATTTCAAAGAGAAACAGGTTAACCGGATACTCAAACTGCCCCTTGGATGGATTTTCAATACGGATCTGGCAGCCCCGAAAGATAGAAGCATTTTTATCGCAAAAATTTTGAACCAATGTCACCAGACTGTCCCGGGTCACTTCGGATCCGAAATTCTGGCTTTCAATCCTGGCCAGGTTTAAAATCCGGTTGATATTGTCGGTGAGGCGGTTAATGTCTTCCAGCATATTCTCAGAGTATTTTCGGATATCTTTGGGTTCAAGGGGATGACGGATAAAGGTTTCAAGATAGATCCTAAGAGAGGTCACAGGGGTTTTGAGTTCATGGGTAAAATTATAGATAAAATTATGCTGGAGCCTGAACAGGTTGACGGTTTTCTGATAATAAATAAAGGCCAATAAAATTCCGGCTAGAACCACGGTGATCAAAAGACTGAGCACCAGAATGGTCATGCCGGTTTTGGACGGAAATACAGAAGTGGGGTCAATATTAAATTTTAAGATAACCACTTCCAGGGCAGAGGTTATTTCCATATAGAGACTCACCGTGAGCACCAGAAAGGTGGCCAGGGCAAAAAGGGAACAGGCAAAGATAAAAACCGGATGAAGATACCACCGGGAAGGATTTAAAATCTGCATAAATTAATGATCATCCCCGTGCTGGGGAAACGTCATGGTTAACACAACCCCCTGGTCAACTTCGCTTTCCAGATGGATATTTCCTTTCAGGGTCTGGGTCACCAGGTTAAAGACAATGGACATGCCAAGCCCGGTTCCGCCTTTTCCCCGCATGGTGGTATAAAAAGGATCAAAAACCTTTTCTCGTTGTTGTGGGTCTATCCCCCGTCCATTGTCCTGGTATACAAAAATCACCTGGCCCTCTTTACAGGTGACGCCAATATCAATGGCCCTGTTCTCCAATCCATCAAATCCGTGGATCAATGAATTCATGATTAAATTGCTCAGGATCTGGGAAAAAGCACCGGGAAAGGAATTGAGTTCAATATCTTGCTCACAAGTAATCTGAATCACATGGCTGGTTTTTTTATACCGGGGTCTCAGACTCAGTAGAATCTCATCCATATATTCCTTAAGATTAAAACGACGCCTATTCTCAGAGGATTGATCAACCGCCACCTGTTTAAAGCTGGAAATAAGTTCTGCTGCCCGGACCATATTAATCAGAATGGAATTGGACACCTCGCCAACTGTGGTCAGATAATTTTCAAGTTCACTTCTTTTCAATTCACCGGCGTTATACATCGTCTGAAATTCCCGGGTTTTGGATTCCAGAAAAGAAGCGGCTGTCACCCCAACCCCCACCGGAGTATTGATTTCGTGAGCCACCCCGGCTACAAGCTCCCCCAGGGCAGCCATTTTTGCCGACTGAACCAGCTGATCTCTTGTCAGTTCAAGGGCTTCAAGGGACAGGTTCAATTCCTTATTGGCTTGTTCCAATTCGGTTTGATAGATCGCTTTTTCTTCAATGAACCGCTTGCGCTCAAAGGCTTTATTCACCGCATGTGACAAAACATTCATATCCTGAATGGGCTTGATAATATAATCCCAAGCCCCCAGACGAAGGGCCTCCACAGTATCGGAAATATTTCCCGCACCGGAAACAATAATAATAGGAATGTTTTTATTTTTTTGGGTCACATGGGCAAGCACTTCCAACCCATCCATTTCCGGCATTCGAAGGTCGCAGAGTATCAGATCCGGCTGTTCCTTTTCAAATTGTTCCAGGCCGATTCTGCCATTGGCTGCCTCAACAACCTCAAAACCAAAGTCTTCCAGAAAACCGATGACACTATCCCGGATATAAACTTCATCATCAATAACCAGAATTTTTTTCCCGATATCACTATCCATCACATATTTCCCATGTTTTAACGGTTTTGAAAAAAATGGTCGGTTTTTAAACTACCCTTTTAAAGCATTGCAAATGACACTTAAATCACTGGCTGGCTTTATCAGAATTTTGTCCGGGGTGATCCCCAGGGCCTGTATGGCTTTTGGGGGAATATAATCAGCCGAACCTGTGTGCACTACAAATTTAATATTTGGCCGGATTTTTCTGGCTTCCAGCATAAAGGTGTTGCCGTCTTGACCCGGAAGCCTGATATCCACCACGGCATCATCAATGGGATGGGTCCTGACAATCTCAAGGGCTTGTTCAGCGCTTTCCGCCTGGAAGACCACATATCCTTCATCTTCCATGAATGCAGCAATACTCTGCCGGATGCTTTCTTCATCATCAAGGATTAAAAACAATCTGGGTACGCAAGGCATTGCATTTCCCCTAATTTAAATTATAGGCTGTTTACTTTGTAACAACTGCTGTATGTCACGAGACAATGACTCAACTGCCACAGGCTTCATAACAAACCGCTGTATTCCCGCCTTTTCCACCAGTGTTTTATTTACGGCCCCGGCATACCCGGAACAAAGGATAATAGGCAGGTCTTTCTTAATTTTGAGCATTGATCTTGCCAGGTCAAGCCCGGTTAGTTCCGGCATGGTCTGATCCGTTACCACCAGATCAATGGCCCCATGGTTCTCTGTAAAGAAGGCAAGAGCTTCCCTGCTGGATGAAAAAGCATCCACTTGATAACCGAGCAGCTCAAACCCCTCCTTACACATTAATGCAATGTCCGGGTCATCGTCCACCACCAGCAGATGCTCCCCGGATCCTGCCATGCAGCGGCCATGGTCGAGATATAGTTTTTCTATTCCCACATCTCCCTGAACTGCCGGAAAAAGAACCGTAAAACAGGTCCCCACACCCGGGGTACTTTTTACCCGGATATCGCCACTACAGGACTGAACAATACCATAGGCAGTGGCAAGGCCCAGACCGGTCCCCTTGCCCTCCTCCTTGGTGGTAAAATAGGGATCAAATATCCGTTCCACCACATCTTCGGTCATGCCACAGCCGGTATCGGACACTTCCAGCACAAGATAGAGCCCATCCCCACAGGACAGGTTGGGATACGAAACCATATCTGCCCGGGACAACACTTTTTGACCCAAACCCACAATCAACTCCCCCCCCGACACTTCCATGGCATGATACGCATTGGTACACAGATTCATAAGCACTTGATGGATCTGTGTGGGGTCCGCATAAACCGAACTGCAATTTCGATCCACCTGATCCACAATACGAATAGTTGACGGGATAGACCCCCTAAGCAATTTCAACGCTTCCTTGGCCACCGGATGAAGCCGAATTATCCGTTTTTCCTCTGCCTCCCCCCGGTTAAAGGAAAGGACCTGGCTGACCAGGTCGGCGGCCCGAAGGGCGGCCTTTTGTATTTTTTCACTTCTCTGGTAGAGACTGCCTTTCGGATTTGAAGCGCGCATGATCATGTCCGCATATCCCAAAATCGGACTTAATATATTATTCAGATCATGGGCAATCCCGCCAGCCAGGGTGCCAATGGCTTCCATTTTTTGGGATTTTAGCAATTGTTTTTCCAGGTTCCGCCATCGCTGTTCTGCTTGTTTTTTTTCCGTGATATCAAGCAGAGAGACCACATGACGATCCGTACCGGGAATGAAACCAAGGCTTGCATAAACACATTTAATGTCGCCCGCTTTATTGACAAATTGAACTTCATATTGCCGGGGGGTATTTCCATCGGAATCCAGATAATTTCTAACCCGGAGATGGTTCTCCATAGCAGCGATATCCTTGCCGGAAACAAATTCATGCCATTTCTTTTTCCCTTCAATTTCCCGGCGCCCCATGCCCGCAAGCTCTGTAAACTTTGAGTTTACCATTGAGATGGTCCCATCGGCTTCCAGGATAATAGCAGCGGTTCCCGAACACTCAAAAACAGCCTTGTAGCCCTGCTCACTCTGGGCAAGGGCCCGGGTCCTTTCTTTAACAAGCACCTCAAGCTGTTTCTGATAAGCCTTGTTTTCCTTTTTAAGCTGGCTTTCCTTCAAACATTTCTGAATGGAATGATATAGCACGATCATATCTTCAATGGGTTTTAGGATGTAATCATTGGCACCCAGCCGAAGGGCATCCACCACCGAATTCATGTCTCCCGTACCCGAAGCCACCACCAGAGGAACATCAGGGCATTGTGCCTTCAGAACCTCAAGAACCTCAAGCCCATCCATTCCCGGCATCCGCAAATCCAGAAGAACCAGATCAGGAGATTGGGCATTAAAGACTTCTATCCCTTTTTTACCGTTTTCCGCTTCAAAAACTATGAACCCGTAGTCTTCAAGAAAAGATTTGATACTTTGACGAATATAGGATTCATCATCTATGGTCAAAATTGTAAACTTGCTGTTATCTTCCAAATCATCTGCCTGCATGGTTAAAAAATTGTTTCTCGGCTGGATTTTATATTATTTTTCTATGTTCATCCATTGTTCATCCGTTTTTACCACCGGAGGTTCAACTAAATCTTTATGAACAGTATTCTCGTAGGGACTTATATGTCAAGAATAATCCGATGAATATGGGGATAAATGTAATAAAAAAACCTTTTTTTTAAACAAATGAACAAAAAAAACCCTGATAAGAAAATCTTATCAGGGTGATTTAGTTTGGGTTGGCTCCCCAGCACGGATTTGAACCGCGGACCCATTGGTTAACAGCCAATTGCTCTGCCAACTGAGCTACTGGGGAGCAGCGTCTTGCAAGACAAGAGTCAAACAAGACTCGGTGTATATATCCCAAGCCATTTTCTTTGTCAAGCATAAATCATAAAAAAATTGACATCATTGGCTTATGTGGTTATTCTGTGACCATATTGATTTAATACATCCCAGGAGGAAAACCATGGATATCAGCAGCATCAACGGATCCAATGCGTATACCGCGAACAGCTCGACACAGACCGCTGGCAACGCTTCACTTGAAAATAAAAAAACACCCCCCCCAGAGGAAGCCCTGAAACGGGAGACATCCCCAACACCTGACCAGGCTTTTCAAGTCAATATCACCCAGGAAGCCCAGGACATGCTTGCGGCCCAAGCAACGCCACCCCCTGTAAAGACCACTCCATCAGACAATGATTCAGGCAATGGGAGCCAAAACCAACTCCCGGATGCGGCCCAACAAGCCAGGCAAATTGTCAACATTGTTGCATAAGAGTGATCTTAATTTACCCCTATTATATAGGCCTTCATCTAATCTGAATTGAAGCTGGAAATTTTGCCATGATCACAGAAAACGGAATTGTCACCCAAGTCGACCAAACAAGCGCCTTGATTAAAACCATTCGATCCGGCGCTTGTGAAGGTTGTTCGTCAAAGGAAAGCTGTGGCGGTGGCGAAGGCCATAATACAAAAGAGATGACCGTCA
>CAXHYW010000202.1:0-6536 GCA_964021475.1 uncultured Desulfobacteraceae bacterium
CCTAATTTGACGCTTAAATTGAACAAAAACTGTCTTGACATTGGGGTCCACTATACACTTTCTCGGTACCTGGCAACTCTTTTGTCATACATCTGCGTGGTCTTGATCTGAGAATGGCCCACAGTTTTTTGTACTGCTTCAATGGGACAATTGTTCTCCAGGGCCTGAGTAATGAAGGTCGCCCGGGCAGAATGTGGAGTAATGCCATCAAGCACAGCTATCTTTGCATATTTTTTGAACAAATAATCAATAGTCTTCCGGCTCATTTTTCTGTTGTTATCTAATTTCCCGGGAGCATGTTTTACCGGTAAAAATAAAAAACATTCTTTTTCATTCTCATGACCAGCCAGTCTCAGATAGTCTTTAACTACAATCTGTAGCTCCTGGTTAATGGCCATACGGTTTCGTTTGCCGCCTTTGACCCAGAAGTCCATGAGATAAAACCCTTGTTCCTGGTAAAAATCCTTTATCTTGAGCTTGCAAACTTCAGACACTCTACAGCCGGTAAAAAACAGTGTGCTCAAAATGGCCTTGTCTCTTGACCCCTGGAGTTTGAATTGATCCGGAGCATCCAACATCTTTCTTACTTCCTCCGAACTTAACACTTTGGCTTCAACCCGGTCAGAGTTGATTTTCATCCGTCGAACGCCCTGGGCCACATTAATTTTAACCACCTGTTTATCAATCAGGTGATTAAACAAAGAAGAAATTGCAGACAATCGGTTGTTAATTGCGTATTCCGGTGAATCCGTCCACCCGTTCCGGAGCATTCCGTCCACCTGTTCCAGAGCATTCCGTCCGGTTTTTTGGAACCGATCGACGCTGATTTTACCCTATGTCTCAGACTCCTTATTTTTAGTCAAGTTTTTTGTCTTTTTAAGATCAAAAATACAATATTCCTTTTGTATAAGTGACTGTTTTTTAACTAAGTTATCAACAAATCATCGATTTGTTGATAACATCTGCCCATTCACTCGGAGGATAGGGCAACGCTGAAGAGCAACCTGAGCGCCGAGTGAATGAGCGCACGGATAAACATTTGATTGCTTTACATGCCCGGTTTATCCGGTGCTCCTCAAAGCGAAAAACTTCGGGGGTTTGGGGGCTGGCCCCCATTATAATTGGTAAAAAGTCCTTTTCACGCTTATTTGGGTTCATGATACTTAAATCCTGCTTTAATCAAGATATCTTCTAAAACTATGCCGACCTCTCCTTTTTTCTTTAATTCATCAATCATCCATCTTTGAATTCGGGCATTTACATGATCACGTTTAAGATGTGTTGGTAATTTGGGCTTTGGTATCCCTCTATATCCTCCGCGCATAAAATTCTCCTTTTATTTAACTAATAATCCTGGAAAGCATTACTATTAGTATGTTTTAGTTAATTGTATCACGGTTACCATAAAAATCAGGTGATATTCACCTAAAAGCCTGACTACTTGAGATTTTTCCATTTTTGGAACCATAATAACCATATGTTATTGGTACCAACCCGTTCTGCGATCGGTTAAACCATGGTGGGCTAATATGCGTCCAATTGTACTTTCAGACGGTAATGGATTGATCTCATAATAGTCCTCCAATTTTCTTTTAATAGCTCTGGCCCCACAAAACTCACCATTGTTGTATAGCTCCAGACGTACCATTTTAACTATTTCTTCGATTTCTTTCTTTGTGTCTGCTTGATCCTGTTCATTGCCTATCATTACTCGTTCCTCTCTTATTTTGTTCCTCTCAACTTCCCTTCACCATGATATGCTTTCTCATCGAGTCCCCTTCTAAATCGAACTTATGAGCATTATGAATGAGTCGATCCAAAATTGCGTCGGCAATGGTTGGGTCTCCGATGCTTTCATGCCAGTTCCCAATCGGAACCTGACTGACAATGATGGTGGATGATAGCCCCTGCCGGTCTTCAATCACTTCAAGGAGTTCCCTTCGCTCCGGGTCTGATAAAGGTGCTAACCCAAAGTCATCTATAATCAAAAGATTTGCTTTTGCAAACTTGTTCATCAGCTTGGTATAGCTTCCGTCAGCTCTGGCTATAGCGATTTCCTGGAAGAGCCTCGGAGCCCTTCTATACAAGACAGTAAATCCCTCTCGGCAGGCCTTGTTGGCAAATGCACAGGATAGATAAGTTTTCCCGACACCGGTGGGGCCGGTGATGATAATGTTCTGGGTACTCTGGATCCAGTTACAGCTTGCAAGCCTCAAGACCACAGACCTGTCGATACCACGAGGGATTTTATAATTAATATCCTCAATACAGGCGTTAATTTTAAGCTTTGCATTTCCAAGGAGGCGTTTCATTCGACGGTCTTCTTTCCATATCCAGTGACGATCCACCAGCAACCCAAATCGCTCTTCAAAAGAAAGTTCGTGTATGTCGGGCTGTTCAAGCTGTTCTTTGAAAGCATCGACCATTCCGTTTAACTTCATTGCACTAAGTTTTTCCATTGTTTGTTCGTTCAGCATGGTTATATAATTTCCTTATTTTATGTAAAATTTGTTTCCATGGATGTTAGGATGCTTTACTGGAGACGCTTTTACCCGCTCCTCTCCAAAGGGGTGGGGCTGCTGGTCGAGCCCATTCTTAAGGATTGATGCAACGCTTTTATAGGAAAATGATTGGATAAAAAAGGCACGTGTGCATGCCGCTTCCAGACGTTCTGATGTGTAACTTTTTTCAAGGCGCATGATGCCAAGACAGGATCGGAAGGCCTGCTCTGTGTGAGTTTTCTTTTCAATTATTTTGTTGAACAACCGGTTGGTATTTGTTCCATTTTTCTCGGCCCAACTCAGAAGCCGCGAAGGGGTCCACTCAAGATATTTCTGATGAGATTTTGGCATATGTGCTATCAAAGTGGTTTGCTCGCCCTGTTCGTAGCTCCGAACGTGGCTGGCAACCCGCTGATTCTTGTGTAAGGCTTCAACAATGGAATCGGTCATCCGAACATCCAAAAGCTCCCTCACTAAATGATACGGAACGCTGTAATGGTGGCGATCCACCTCTATATGGTAGTCCATATTAACCCGAACTTTTGCCCAATCCGCGTATTCATAGCGATTTGTTGGAAGAGGTTTCAGAGCGGGCTTGTCAACAGTAAGAAAAAGTTCACGCCGGGTCGTATCCAGCTTTTGAAATTTCCTGTTATTGAAATCTTCAAGCTTTTGAGAAATAGCTTGATTCAGCTCGCCCAGGCTAAAAAAAGTATGGTTTCTGAGTGCAGCAAGTATCCAGTTCTCTGCAATTTTTACGGCATTTTCTACTTTCGCTTTATCCTTGGGTTTCCTGACCCTTGCCGGTATTACCGTGGTGCCATAATGCCTGGCCAATTCATGATACGTTGGATTTAGATCAGGCTCATAGCGGCACGCTTTATTAACCCCTGATTTAAGGTTATCAGGGATCAAAAGAGCGCTGACGCCTTGAAAATACTCAAAGGCGTGGATGTGTGATTTAATCCAGAAGGGCAGTGCCTGGGATGGTGATGCTTCTACGTAGGTATAACAGCTGGCACCAAACGTCGCCAGGAATATCTGTGCGTCTGTTGACTTGCCTGTAGTAGGATTAATAATGGGGATGGTATGCCCCGCATAGTCTATGAAAAGCTTTTCACCGGCACGATGCTGCTGCCGGAGGGAGACATCCAGCTTCCGGCCCCATCTACGATACAATTCGCAGAATTGGCTGTACTGGTAGCCTTCCGGGTTATCATATTTGTATTCATGCCAGAGTAATTGAAGGGTTACCCCCTTTTTCTTGAGTTCAACATGAATTTTTTCCATGACCGGCATCCTTGGTCCGGATTTTGTTGCCTTGACCTTGTTTGGGAACAGTTTTGCTTCAATTTCGGCGTCATTCATTTTTCCAATATGCAACCAATCCAATCCTGCTTTTTTTGCACGACACAAATAATCTGCAACAACGCTGTGGGATGTTCCACAGCTTTTTGCAATCTTCCGATTGCTCATCTTCTGATCAAATTTGAGCCGTAAAATTTCCTTTGTTTTACGCATGGATAATCGTCCTTTTGCCACTGTTTGAATCCTCCTCAGACAAAATGAGGGAGACTACAATTTACTAACAAAGTTATCCAGCGTCGTGTGGTGTTCCTAAACTTAAATTAAACCGGACGGAATGCTCCGGAATGGGTGGACGGAATCAATCGGAATCAGTGGACGGAATGCCCCGGAATGGGTGGACGGAATGGGCCGGAATATGCATCAAATGCCGTCTGAAGGAATCCGTAGTCTCCCGGAGATGGCCAATTATATAAAAAATTTTCATAGTGATAATCTCTTTGATTTTGATAAGAGAAGAAAACCATATAGCGAAATCGTTGATAAAGAGTTGCAATTCATTGATCAGCTTTTAGATGACCAAATTATCAATAGCTTCATTGCGCCAGATGGCTATTCCGCACCACATAGAGAAATTCAGCCTTATCAACTGTTCCGAATGGAACTTTTGAAAATCATCAAATACCCTGAAATCAGTTACAGGAAATTTTGCAGTGATGAGTATTTTGGCAGAGAAAGAAAACAAAACAGACGATTTGTAAGGTTGCCTTTAAACACAAAAGATCAAGTCCACCATACAGAGTTGTGTCATTTCCGGATAGGCTTACTTTTCAGACAGCTGATGATGTTTTTGTGTACTTCCTTCATCATTTTTATCAATCCGGTTGCCTTGAGACCACTGTCATTCATGGCGTTGATTCGACCGAGCTTCCGTCTGAAATAAATTATCCCATTTGTACAGTTAAGGTCAAAGGCAAAAAAATACGCATATATTCAGATCCTGATTGTGATTGTGGAAAACGCCGGAACAAAAGGGACAAATCGCACTATGTTATTGGATATCGACTCCATACGTTAACCGCTATTAACCCTTCAACAGGGCATAGTTTTCCATTGTTATCTATTGTCGGGGCAGCAAATCATCATGACAGTCTGTTCTTAAAACCATTGATCAAGCTTGCGCAGGCAATAGGTATTGATATGAAATTGATAACCGCCGACCAGGCTTATCATGATAAGGATGGCTCGATACTTGAAACAACCGGTGTCTATGTTGTGGCTCCGCCATCTGAAAAAGTAAAACTACCTAAGAATGTTTTAGATTCTCCATTGAGAGTTACCTGCAATGATTTTTGTGAGATTCCAATGAGGAGTTTGGGTGCTTTACAGGATGGCCATGAATTCGGATGTGCTTCAAAGCCAGGTGATTGTATCTTTGAATCAACTTGTACGAAATCAAGGGTTATTGATTTTGATAAAGGGCACTTTCAGCCAATGCCTTCTTTTCATAATGCATCTCAACAAGCCATGGATATCAGAAAAAACTGTGAAAGACCTTTCAACCTGATGAAAAAACGAGAAGGGCTTGAAACGACAAGAGTAAGAAGCCAACATGGTGTTGTTATCCGTTCAGCATTTACGACCATAGTAACACTGTTGATTGAAATGGCAGGAACACGTCATAAACCAAAAAAGCAGGAGAATGAACAAAGGGAGTTATTCGCTGCCACGGGATAAAAATTGAATCTGAAAACATAGATATTGGTACAATTTTTCTGAAATAACTGTTCGGACTGTTCTGGTATTGCCTGAATTACAAAAGAGCCGCTCATCTAATATGAGATTTTAAAAGGCTAAAAACAAAATCAGGTTCATAGCAAATGATTTGAGCAAAAAAAAAAAAAAATTGACTGAAAGATGATAGGGACATTATAATCCTTTCAGATTTTGGACAGTTTCAACACCCTTTATGACCCAAATGCTGGAAGAATCACAACGGGTAGCCTGTTAGATGGTTTAGTTGGGACCCTTGATATTGGTGGGGGATGGCACGAATGGCAAAAAAGAGGTTTTTTTTATAAATTACGCGATATCCTTGTGAATAAAAAATTTGGAGAGGGATATCGAGAAAGGATTTACAATGCCATGGTTTTAGTTGGAAAAGGGCAGACAACAACAGAAAGAGATATGGCATTTTTATACAATATGATTGCGATTGAAACCATCTTATGCCAACGTGATGACAAATACTCAGTTGCGTTGCCAGAAAGGTTAAAAGCCCTATACAATGGGACTTTGAATCCCAATGAAAACCTTTCGAAAGCTATTGATGGATTATACAAAAAACGTTGCTCCTATGTTCATACTGGCAATAAAAATGAAATCACCTGGCAAGATGTCAGAAATACGGAGAAAATTATATTTAATTTGTTGAATACAGTTGGTCAAAAGCCAAAACTCTTCGTAATTCCAAAAAAAATAGATGAATGGGTAATGATACAAAAAGCTTCTGAAATTGAAAATAAACGATATATTAAAAATAGAGGCTTGATAGCCATCCCCTGAATGACCATCGGCTTTGTTGTTTTTTTATTTTCAATAAGGTCAGCTTGATTATTCCCCTCTCACGATGTAATACCACCGTAGCAGTATTATTTGAATTGAATTGGAGCACTTGAATGACACTTGATTTACCGTCCTTGGAAAGCTGGCTATGGGGTTCTGCTGATA
>CAXHYW010000203.1:0-6488 GCA_964021475.1 uncultured Desulfobacteraceae bacterium
TAAAAATTTTGCCTCCTGCCTGATTAAATAGCAAGTGGCCCATCTATATCTTCAGGGTCTATATCTTCGGGGTTTTTGTCTCTGGGGTGATGAATCACCCGCAAAAGTTCTTCCATAAACTGCTTTTCGGTTATCGGTTTGACAATATAACTGTCAATCTTCATGGAAAGCGCCTTGTTCATGGTTTTTTGGGTGGCTTCAACCGTGAGCATGATAAAGGGGATATCCCGAGTCCTGCTATTTGCTTTGATCTTTTCTAAAAATTTCATCCCATCCATAATGGGCATGTGCAAGTCAGACACGATCAGGTCCACCCCGGTTGAATCCATAATTTCAAGGGCCTCAAACCCATTCCCCGCCTCTAGAACATGGACAAAATCGTTGTTTGTCAAAAATTTCCCAATAATCCGCCGCATGGTAGGACTATCGTCCACCAGCAAAATTTTAAGCGCTAAATTGACCTTTTCCATGAATGCTCCTTTTAGAATACCCTTCCTAGGTCCTGCTTTAGGTCTTTTATTTCAAAGGGATAAACACTGTGTTTCCGATCACGAAAGAAATCGATCAGGGTCTGTCGAATGACCTCAAAGGCAAGTTCATCCCAAGGGATATCGGCCTCTTTAAACAATTTCACCTCGGAACTCTCACTGGTGGAACCAAAAACATCATCCCCCATCCGGGCGTAAAACATCAGATAAATCTGATCCATATTGACGATATTAAACAACCGATAGGGCGCCACAATCGCAACTTTCGCCCTTGTCTCCTCCAGGGTCTCCCTTAAAGCCCCGTCCTGCACAGATTCCTTGTTTTCAAGATAACCTGCCGGCAAGGTCCATTTTCCCTTGCGGGGTTCAATATTTCGACGGCACAGCAGTATCCGGTCTTCAAAAACCGGGATACAGCCCACCACCATTTTGGGGTTTTCATAGTGCACATGGGGACACTGAGTACATACGGACCGAATATGGTCATCGTCCACAGGAATTTTTTCTTCCATGGGGGCGCCGCAACTGCTACAAAAATTTATCTTCATTCCATTTTCTTCCATGGAGAATTCATACAGGAAATTTACGATGCAGACAACTAAAAATCACTATCAGGAATGGGTTTCATCACTATATTTGACTTTGGATTTGACTTTTTGCTATTGCTACCCAAACATCAGATGTTCTTGACAGAACCGGGAAAATCCGATAGTTTTTTTATCCGTTATGAATGATCACAATCAACGGGACTTCGAATCCGCCAGCACAAATTCCCCGGGCAATCCCCCGGAAGACCGGCAGGACATTTTTGGCCAAAACAATAAGAATCTCATCAGCCTGGCGGTTAAATGCCGTTTGATCCCCTTTGACCGGGAAAAAGAGCTGTTAGTCCTATTGGCAGAAAAAAGACAGCAGATCCCTGATTATTCAGCCGTAACGCTCTTCACAGAAACAAAAACCCTCTCCCGGGAGAACATCAAGTTTCTATTTGCTGTTAAAGACCATCTGGAAACCAAGATGCTGGATAAAAAATTCGGAGAGCTTGGAATTGCCAACCAGTTTATCCAACCGGAAAATGTTAAAAAGGCCCTGGACATTCAAAGCGCAATTTTCAGGGAGACAAACCAAAGCCGAATGATCGGTGATATCCTCCTGGAAAACAAGGAAATCTCCAGAGCTGATCAAGCCGCAATTCTGCTGACCCAGGACCGGGTAAAAGATGAGATGATCGCAGAGGTGATGAATGATATTGCATCTTCTGAAATTGAAAAAATCTCCCTGAATATGCGATTCGGAGCCATTGCTGTCAAAAAGAACCTGGTCACCATTGACCAGTTAAACCATGCGCTCAAGGTCCAGAAATCAGAAGTAAAAGAGGGGCAACCCAGGCGGTATCTGGGAGATATTTTCAAGCAATTGTTCAACCTGTCCGCAAAAGAGCTTAGCTATATTTTAAAAATCCAAAAAGAGCTTGAAAAAACCAGACTTTCCCTGGAAAAAGCATTGTCCCAGTATAATAGTGAAGAAAGTATCAACAAACGGTTGTCACAACTGTTTGGATACCGATTTTCCAAAAACAAGTTAGCGGCCTTTCTCCAAAAAACAAAAGAGGGGTTTGAGGAAATCCAGGTCCAGGATCTGATCACCTGGCTTAACTCCATCGGTATCACCGCAGGTATTTGTCCTAAAAAAACCATTAAAAAATTTTTAACCCAGGCAACCATTGGTATGGACGTCCAGATTGCCCAGGGGCTGCCCCCCCAAAATGGGGAAGACGAGTCCATTGAATTCTTCTTTGACACAGGCTTTAGCCCTTCGGATGGAGACCCCTTAAATTTACTGCCCCTGGTGAAAAAAGGGGATGCATTGGCACGGGCTATCCCCCCCAAAAAAGGAACCCCGGGCAAAGATGTGAGTGGATTCAGTATTCTGGCCCCCCTCCCCCAAACCTTTCCTTTGAACTGCGGAGAGGGTGTCAGCAAAGAGGGAGACCTCTTTATTGCGACGGCTGACGGGATGCCCCGCCTGTACAAAAACAGAACCCTGTTTGTCAAATCACAGGAACAAACCATTGCAACCCGGCATCACACAGGCGCCATTGACACAGACTTAGGGGACCGATACCTGAATGTCAATCTTCATGTGGAAGGATCCATTTCCCCCAAGGGGAAAGTAAGGTGCCAGGGACTTGAAATCAGCGGAGATATTTTGGGACAGGTTGCCGCAGCCGGCGATATCTCAGTAAAAGGGCAAATCGGGCAATCCAAAAACAAGGGAAAAGACCCGGCAAAAATCAGGGCTGAGGGAGATATACTTGTCAGCAAACCCATTACCAATGCCATCCTTATTACGGCAAAAAGCCTTAAGGCTCCAAAGTCAAATCTGATCTCTTCTGCCGTGCTGGCATTCCAGGATATTGTCATCAACAATGTGAGTGATGACGGCACAAGACCGTCAATCCTTCAAACCGGTAAAAACCCCAATGTCAAGGCAGAAGGGATAAACACCCTTATCCAAAACCAGACAGCCCAATTAAACCACCTCAAACACAAGGCAGAACTTAATGTGCTTGAAAATACCCTCACTGCCAAATTACAAGTAAAAGAGGAGTATTTAAAGCAGCATGAAATATTTAAAACCCTTTTGACATTGATGCAGTGCCAGAATCTTGACGATATCCCCTCCCTGGAAGAAAAACTTAAGGCCGTGGAAAATAACCCAACCGCATATGCCGAAATCCCCGGAACCCCTTTATTGGAACATGGCCAATGGCCCGTGTTTCTTGAAAAATTCCTTGGTGAGACAAAAACCATGGATAAAGATTCTCTGACCCACCATGTCACGGAAACCGCAGACATTAAATATGGGATGTACCGGGCAGCCGTCAATGCCACCCGCCGGCATCACCATGAATATGAAGCCCAGAAACAAATCATTCTCAAAAAGATAGAAACAAAAAAACCGGACATCGAGAAAAAAGAAGAAAACATTCGAAAACTGATCATCCGAAAAGACACCCTTTTACTGAGTCAGGGATACCGTACCCAGCCGGTTCCCCCAGCGATCAAGGTTAAAAACCGGGTGCAGAAAGGAACGGTGATCATGGGCCAGAAAGCCCGTCTGACCATTGACCGAGATATCTATGGTGTCAAATTCACTGAAATACAAAAAAACCCGGGTGAGGATCCCGTCATCACCATTGAGGGCGTCTATGAATAATATTTTACAGATAAGGAAATGATGAAATGATACATGTAATTGCATCCATACAAATTCAAGAAGGTCGGCTGTCAGAATTCATTGAGATTTTCAAATCCAATATCCCCCATGTACTCAAAGAAAAGGGATGTATTCAATATCAGCCAGCCATTGACCTGGCCACGGGCTTACCCCCCCAGGCCTTAGATCCCAAGGTGGTCACCATCATCGAAAAATGGGAGAGCCTAGTGGATTTGCAGGCACATCTCGTATCTCCCCATATGATGTCTTATTCGAAAAAGGTGAAAGATATGGTTGAAAACCTGTCGGTGAAAGTATTGGAAAACGTATAACCACAAGTTGTCTTAGAACCGCAGATAAAATAAGTTGGACATAAATAGCGCAGCAATTTTTCATCATCTACAAGGCGCATTAAAGGTTTAATAGCAAGCCTATTTGGCCTTTGATGCAACGCAGTAGACGGGCCAAAAGGCAAGCTATTTCGTTCAAGTTATAAAATTTGCGGTCCTTAAGCCTAAAAAACTACCATGGCCACAAGGCCCAGTAAAATGTTAGAAAAGGATCGCCCGACAACTTCCTGTCACATCTCCCTCCAATGGCAGCTTAATTTTTCAATGTTGAAAGTCCCTTGGTCAGTTCGAGTAACACACCCAGGCCCTGCTTTATCTCCTGGTCATTCATGGCCATGAGCATGGAAAAAGGACCTTTGGGTTTTGAATCCTCCAGGCGGATGGCTGCTGGAATTTTTGAAGCCTTTTCAAACAGATCAACGGCTTTGGGATCGGTGAGATTGCCCAGGGAATCCACCAGTTTCCCAAGCCCCTGGCAAATTTGTTCTATCTCCTCCGGACTATACTTGTTGGTGATCTCTTTTAATACCCCAAGGCCGGTGCTAAGAATTTTAAATACATTTTTCTGTTCCAAATCATCCAGGAAAATGATCAGCTGGGGAACGGTTGATTTTAACAGTGGCTCTACATTAACCGCCAGATCCAGAAAATTGTGCAGCATATCAAGGGCAACGCCAAAGTTATCGATATTGCGCATGACCTTTTTACACAGATACACCAGTTTTTCCAACTGAAAATCAGCCTCCACATCAGCCAGCCCCACAATCAGCGACTGAACCGCTTCATTCACCCGGGGTGTCAGTTCCTCCTTCAACTCTTTTATGGATGCTGCCGACTCTGCAATGGGGGTTATTTTTTCCTCAAGGCGTTCCAGGCGCTCAAGAATTTTTTCTTCATTTGTCATGATCCACCTCCTAAGCGTGTTGACGAACTTTTCCGGCAATATTCATCTGGGGTTCCAGGGGAAGATCAAGCCCTTTCATCATCAGATTCCAATACACCCACCTGAACATCATTTTACCCCAATAATTGCTCATGCTCTCTTTTAACAGGCTGAAGGGTCCCATGCCCGGGAAGGGAAACTTGCCCGGCAATGGCTCCACATCATAGTTGAAATCCAACAAAATGGCTTTTTCAAAACCAGAGGCCAAAAAACAGGTGGCATGCCCGTCAAATTTTGGAAGGGCTTTATGGCCGTCCATTTCCCTGACAATATTTTCAACAAGGGTATAGGCCATATAATGGGCAACGGATCCGGCCTTGGAGGTCGGCACGTTGGTGGTGTCGCCAAGGACAAATATTCTGTCAAAATTTTCTGCTTTCAGGGTGTGATTGTCCGTTGGAACAAATCCCACAGGGTCACTGACCCCGGAGTCAATGAGCATTTGATTGCCCATGTTGGGCGGTATGGCCACCAAAAGATCATATCCCACCTTATCACCTTTATGGGATTCAATTGTTTTTTCATTGGCATTGACCTGGGCAATATCAAAATTTGGAGTCACCTTAATATTTTTTTTAGCGGCAAACTCGGCCAAAACATTAGCGGCAACCGGTTTGGTGAACACATTATCAAGGGGGGTTACAAGCTCTATGTCCACCTTGTCCCTGACCCCGTTCACCTGGAAGAACCAGTCCGCCATAAAAACAAATTCCAGGGGCGCTACGGGACATTTATAAGGGACTTCTGCAATGTTCAGTACAATTTTCCCCGAGTCAAAATATTTTAGTTTTTTGGACAGAGCAACGGCACCTTCCAGGGTATAGAAATCAAAGACATCGGTTCGCCAGGCATCCATCATTCCCTCTATTTCCTCGGGTGCGATATCGCAGCCCGTGGAAATGATAAGCCAGTCATACTCATATTTGCCTAACCGGGTCTCTACCCTGCGATTTTCAGGGTCAATGTTAACAATATGATCCACTACGAATTCAACACCCGGAGGAACAAACGCTTTTTTTGCCTTAATGACATCGCTTGGTGAATAAACGCCAAAGGGGATAAACAGATAACCCGCCTGGTAGTGGTGGCGCTCATCCCTGTCAATAATGGTAATTTCCAGTTCAGATTCGGGCACCTCATTGCGAAGCATGTTGGCCACAATGGTCCCGCCTGCGCCGGCACCCAGTATTAAAACTTTTCTCATGATGGAATCCTCCCATAAAATGAAGCAGTTAATGGAAAACTGACTATGGTGAAAAGAAGATTCAACATACCACACAGTGGTATGTTGTCAACGAATTTTTTAACTACCCGGACAAGAAGAGTGTTTCTATTTTATCTGAAACCTAGGCTGGGTTACCGGGTATTTCACTAAGCTAAGGACCGCAGATGATGGATATTGTTCCCATTGATCTAATGTGATCCCCGATCCTTCAAGACCATCTTGCCTTTTGTGCCAATTGTCTATCCAGACCCTTCTTTTTATGC
>CAXHYW010000204.1:0-6488 GCA_964021475.1 uncultured Desulfobacteraceae bacterium
GCCCGTTTTGAGCATTGTGATCTGTCAAATTCATATTTTGAAAAGGCATATTTTAGAGGAACCCTTTTTCATAATGTCAATATGAATGCCACTGTTTTTGACAGGGTTAATTTCGACAATGCTGTGTTCATCAATGTCAGCGCTAAAAAAGCTGTTTTTAAAAATTGTAGTTTTCTGGGAGTCCGTCTGTATAATTGTAATTTTAACCAAGCCGACTTAACAGAAGCAACTTTTATCAGTGCCACTATTTCAAAGGTTTCTTTTGGAAATACCCAATTGTCTTGTGCCTGTTTTGCACATTCCCAGATTTCCGGGGTTTCCTTTGCAACAGCCCATATTAACCTGGCTGATTTTTCTGGCGTAAAGGCAAGATTCAGTCGGTTCCCTTCCTATGCGCGATCCGTCATCCGGGCCGAAGGAATTGATTATAATGCCCGGCATTATCAACTTAAGTTTAATGATCTTCCCCCCATTGATCAAACCCTTGTTTCGGAAATAAATATGCTGATTTTCTGTGAATTTATTCACTACGGTGAAAATAAATTTTTAGATCAGAACAAGCTCAGCCTGTTAACCGCTTTTGACATTTTTAAGCCCTCCCAGGCTGATTTTTTCCAGATTGTTCCCTTACTGATCCATGAAAATTTTAATTTTTTAGAGACAGGACCCATCCACAGCAAAACTCCCTGCGGAATTGCAGATTTTTTGCCATCCAATCAAGCCGTAAATATCTGCGAAAGTTATATTGGTAAAAATAAGTTTAAGACCAGAAGAAGTGAGAATCCACAGATCGAAGGGCTTTTTACCATGGGAAGTATTGGTTCCATTGCCCAAACATTTGAATCGGACATTGATTACTGGGTCTGTATCAATGAAGATCTCATCGAAAGCTATGCCCTTGAACTATTGAGAATAAAACTGGGTCTTCTTGAAGTCATGGCCTGGAATAAATTTAAAACCCGGGTGACTTTTTTTATTGTGGATATCCTAAAAGCCAAGAACAACGATTTTGGCGGGTCAACCCAGGAGAGTTCGGGATCTGCCCAGTCCAGACTGCTGAAAGAAGAATTCTACCGAACAATGATTCATGTGGCCGGCAAATTACCCTTGTGGGCTGTCCTTCCCACAACCATCAGCCTGAATTATTATAATATGATATTGGACCGGGTGGGTCGTTTTTCCAAGTTTCATCGGTATATGGATCTGGGTGACATCCATGCCATTCCCGTAAATGAATTCTTTGGTGCCTCCATATGGCAAATGTTCAAGTGGCTGAAAAGTCCTTTTAAATCCGTTATCAAAATGGCCTTACTTGAAAAATATATCCATGCCTATGGAAAAGAATCCCTGTTGTGCAATCAATACAAAAATGAATGGATGAATTCAGGAACCCACCTTAAATTGGCCCAGAATGATTCCTATATCATCCTCTTGAAGCATCTCATTGAATATTATCAACAAAATAATGATACCCCATCGGTCAATTTACTTTTGACCTGTTTCTTTCTTAAACTTGAGATCTCGAAACCTTCGGAAATCGAGAACACCATATTTGGGTTAAGAAAAATATTGTTGGAAAAATGTCTGGCAACCTGGGGATGGGATAAAGCCCGGCTTTTTGAAATAGGTAAATTTAGAGAATGGCCCTATACAAGTATTCTAAGACTTTCAAATACCATTGAACAATATATGCATATAAAATTCAATCAGGTGAAAAAACGGTTTGAAACTCAATCCAGAAGCGGATTGAAAATTTCAAAAGAAGACAGGCGAGTGTTGGAACGAAAGGTGAATATTGTCTTTTTGGACAAACCACATAAAATCAAGAAAATTCTTTTGGTATCCAGCGTAGACAAGCATTTTGCACGATTGCATTTAAGATATGTTCTGAAGGCGAATACGCCAGGTGGGTGGGAATTGTTCCATAAAAATTTAAAAACGGGGAAGGACAATGACGACTCCGTGGTTAAGGCAAATTCCATAGAGGAGATCGGCGCCTGGTTGATCAATAACAGCTTATATGTCGATAATTCTATTATTAACTTAATACCCAATCCGAGCCTGGTCACCCACGAAGCCATCAAACGACTTTTCAAAAGCATGTATGATTTTTTCAATCCCCATATAATGGAACAGATCCACTTTAATGAATTGCGCAAAGAGAAACCGCAAATTGTTTGTCTCTTTGTTTCCGTCAATTTTTATGTGGCAAAGCAACAGTCAGGCATTACAGATTATTGTGCCATATATATCAATTCATGGGGGGAAATGTATTTCAGATCCTCCTGGCCTGGAAAAACATTTTCCTCCATGACGATTGCCAAGCAACATCTTCTTGAAACCCTGGATATCATCCAATTTCCCTTCAAAACGAAATTTTATTCTGCAAAGGGAATGATTAATTAACAGGGCCAAATTCTTTCATCGGTAAAAGTTTTCCACAATTTCAAGGGCTTTTTCAGGATCATCCAGAACATGGAAAAGATCGATGTCTTCGGGTGAAATCATCCCCTGTGCTAACATATTTTCTTTTATCCATTCAATGAGTCCATTCCAGAAACTGGATCCCATGAGAATAACCGGCATCTGGCGAATTTTTTTTGTCTGTATCAGGGTGATGGTTTCAAATAATTCATCCAGGGTGCCAAACCCACCGGGCATGATGATGTAGGCCTTGGCATATTTTATAAACATGACCTTGCGCACAAAAAAATAATCGAAATCAATTTGCTGGGTGGTATAGGGATTTCCTTTTTCCTCAAATGGCAGTTTGATGTTCAGTCCCACAGATGCAACCCCTTGGCCAATAGCGCCTTTATTAGCCGCTTCCATTATCCCTGGGCCGCCTCCGGTGATAATAGCATATCCTGATTTGGCAAACAGGGCCGCAAGATCCTGGGTTTTTTTATAATTTGGGTCCTGGGGGTGTGTTCTGGCTGATCCGAATATGGAGATGGCAGGTCCCAGTGAATGTAGGGAATCTATCCCTTCAACAAATTCTCCCATGATTTTGAATAATCGCCAGGATTCACCGGATTTAAAGTCATCGATGGGATAGGGTGAGGGTGTGATATTGTTTTCCATTATGTGTAAATTTTCCGTAATCTATATTTGGGTTAAAGAAATCAAACTGGTAAAAAGGAGAAAAATATGGTATGGAATACGCAATTAAACTTTACTTTTCAACCCGCTTGGTGCGTCAATATACAAAATGATAGCAGATTGACTTTTTAAATGGAAAGATATAAAAAAAGAAAATTTTTCATAGAAAGAAATAAGAGTGAATAATAAAAAAATATTTTCCCAACAAACTATTGTGATAAATGAACTGGGAATGCACGCAAGACCGGCTGCAAAAATAGCCCAAATGGCCATGGAAGCCATCGGCGATATCTGGCTGTTTAATGGGGCAACAACCGTGGATGCTGCCAGTATTATTGATATTTTAACATTAGGTGCCCCTAAAGGCTCCCAAATATCCATTCAGGCAGAATCCGATGAAGACATTGCGCTTGTGGGGCAGATTAAGGCATTTTTTGATATTGGTTTTGGAGAATTAGACAATGAATAAGACCCGTCCCGGTCAGATGACGATCAGAGGTATCAGCGGATCTCCAGGGATTTGTATCGGTAAGGCATATGTTGTTGACCGCGAAGGGGTCAATCTCATCAAACGGTATCCTGTCAATGAAGCCATGGTTCCGGCTGAAATAGACCGGTTTAAAAATGCTGTCATAAAAGCAAAAAACGATCATTCAATGGTAATTAAATCCCTTGATCATGATTTGAGTGAGAATTTAAATATTCTGGAAACCCATATGGTCCTGTTCAAGGACAAGATGCTCTACGGAAAGACCATCGAAACCATTTCCCGGGATAAGATTAATGCAGAATGGGCCTTGCGAAGAGTTTCCCGGAAGGTCAAGGCTATTTTCCAGCAGATAGATGACCAATATCTCAAAGATCGGGTAAATGATATTGTCCAGGTGTCTGACAAGATTATGTCCCATCTTGTGGGGGCCCAGGATATTAAGATCAGTGACATCAATAAACGGGTCATCCTTGTCGCCCATGACCTGTCACCGGCCGATGCCAGTCAGATCCAACTGGAAATGATTAAAGGGTTTGTAACGGACAGGGGTGGGAAAAACTCCCATACCAGTATTGTGGCCAAATCCTTGAAAATTCCATCCGTTCTGGGGCTTGGAAGTGCAAGTGTCAATATTAACAATGACGACATCCTCATAGTCGACGGATCTTCGGGTGTCCTCATTATTAATCCTGAAGAAAACACCCTGTTTAAATATGAAGAACGATTGGCCCGATTTGAAGCATACCGGGCAGATATTGAACGGGAAATCCATCTGCCTGCCATCACCCAGGATGGGGTTACCATTAATCTCATGGCCAATATTGAACTGGTGGAAGAAGTGGTCTCTGCCAAGGACAATCGGGCGAATGGGATTGGACTGTTCAGGACAGAATTTTTATACCTTGATCTGAAACGGTATCCCACGGAAGATGAATTGGTCCAAAAATACAAGGAACTTGTGGAACTCATGAACCCGGCACCTGTAACCATCAGGACACTGGATATCAACGGAGACAAGGTGAATCCTTATATCGACCCCGTGGAAGAAGCAAATCCTGCCTTGGGCCTACGGGCTGTCCGGTTCTGTCTGAAAAACGAAGATATATTTATTACCCAACTCAAGGCCATTTTAAGGGTTGCAGCCTTTGGGAATATCAATCTGTTGATCCCCATGATCTCCTGCGTCGAGGAAATCATTCAGGTAAAACAAGTGTTGAAAAAAGCCATCCTTGAGCTTGAGAGTGAAGACAAGATATTTAATAAAGATATTCCCCTTGGGATAATGATAGAAGTCCCATCCGCTGTGGTCATGGCAAACGAACTGGCAGGGCATGTGGATTTTTTCAGCATTGGCACCAATGACCTGATTCAATATTCCATGGCCATAGATCGGAGCAATCGTCGGGTTGCCCATTTATACCAGGCCCTGAACCCTGCGGTTTTAAAAATGATCAAAATGACCTATGATGCGGCTCAAAAGAATGGTATAGAGGTGGTTATGTGCGGAGAAATGGCAGGGGATCCCATAAATATACCGGTATTGCTCGGTTTGGGGCTGACAAATCTTTCCATGAACTCGGCTTCCATTCCGGTTATTAAAAAGATGATTCGAAATATGGATTTTCAACAGGCCGGTAAAAATGCAAAGAAATTGTTTGAGTTCCAGACAACAGAGGAAACAACTGCTTTTATCCAGGAAAAATACAGAAAGATTCTACCCTATAGAGAAACGGAAGAATAAGGCATGACAGAATATATTAAACTCATAGGAAGCAATAAGAAAGCAAGATTCAATTACCAGATTGACGCCGAATATGAGGCGGGTATCGTTCTTGTGGGTTCGGAAGTTAAATCCATGAGGGAAGGGCGGGTCAGTTTCCAGGATGCCTATGCAGACATCAGAAACGGAGAGCTCTTTTTGCGGCAACTGCATATTTCTCCCTATAAATATGCCTACAATGCCAACCATGAAGCCTTGAGAACCCGAAAGCTTTTGCTCCATCGATATGAAATAAAAAAATTATTTGCCAAGATGAAGGAGAAAGGGTATTCACTGATTCCTTTGAAAATTTATTTTAAAAATGACAAAATTAAAGTGTTGCTTGGGCTTGGTAAGGGTAAAAAGCTTTATGATAAAAGGGAAAGCATTAAACAAAAAGATGTGGATCGGGATATGGACAGGGATAGAAAAAAATACTCTTGTAAGTAATCTGTATTGACTTTTAACCCGGTATCCTTATATTACACAGCATAAAATGTTCTTTTACAATTTGGGGGCGAAATGGCTTCGACGGAGATTTTGAAGTCTAAGGTAGCATACCGAGTCTTTTGTCAGCTCGTAAAATTGGCAGAATCTTAAAATAATCGCAGACGATTATAATTACGCTGTAGCGGCATAAAGGCCGCTTCCGCCCTCCTGAACTCCTTCTTGCAGATTCAGGTCAGGGCGTCATTTATGCAAGATCGCTTTTAAGGGTGTCTGATCCTTAACGGCTAAACATTTCAGGCTATACCGGTACGTATCCATCCTGAAGGAGACGGACCGATCAATATTAAATTTCGGGATAAGTATGTAGAAGCCTAGATGGATCGTTTTCGGACGCGGGTTCAACTCCCGCCGCCTCCACCAAATTGTGAATCACATAACATCCCATAATACACTGAAAGCCCTTTAAATAGAGGGCTTTTTCTGTTTTTAGGATCTGTCCATCCTCATATTACATGCCATAATTACCCTTGATATACCGTCACAATTGACGGTATATGGCGGTGCTTGGAATCAGATACCGTCAATCCATCTAAAATACCGATAATGGAGGGTTATGGGAATTCTTACGGCATAAGAGGTCAAGGCGATATATCTTAATCCTCGCTCAAACAGTAAAGGAAATTGGAA
>CAXHYW010000205.1:0-6475 GCA_964021475.1 uncultured Desulfobacteraceae bacterium
AAGGAAAAACCAAATCTTCCTAAAAAACCTTGTCAAGCAAAAAATAACATTAAATACATTTTTTTTGCTGAATAATTACAATATTTCTTTATAAAATACTCCAAACTCTGCTCTGGTATTTTAAGATCCCAGATTGACAGTAATGAACATGATCTAAAAAGGCAAACTACTGGTAAATTTTCTGATGATATTGAAAATATCCTCAAGAAAAGGACGGCTTGATGCCCTGCCCTGCTCCAACAAGATCCCAAACAGGAACCTGTAAAGCCCTCCAAAACGATCAACCAGGTCACCTCATCCTGGCAAGAAACTCAGGACACGATTGAACCTGGGAAAAAAAAGACAGAACTTTAAAAAAGCCCTGCCTTAAAATTTAATCTTTGGGCATAAAATTACGCTTTGATTTTTTTACGTCCTATCCCTACTATTCCGAGCAACCCAAACCCCAGTAAGAGCATTGTAGTCGGCTCTGGAACAGGGTTCGAAGGAATGTCATCAAGCCCCCTTGCTTCGTCGGACAGGTGCAATTCCATATCGGTTATACTATCCTTTATGGCAAGTGCACCTTCATATGAATCAAACCCAAGCCACATCATTTCGATTGACATCGTCCTGTTAAACTCGAGACACTCTTCCGTGTCGCATAGGCCTGCTTCGATGAGATATTCACGGGAGGTTTTCCAGGTGAAGTTGTCGTCCTCGTTGTCTTCGTCCTGCCACTTGATTTTAACGATTTCATTTCCTATCCACTCTTTTTTGCCATGTTTGACCTTCCACTCTCCACCATTAAGCTTGAAGTACTCGCTTCCAGTTTGTGTTTCGTAGTCCATGTTCACTTTGGCATGGTGGGTTCCTGTAAGGTAGGCATCCAGATAGTCTTTAGGAATACCCCAATTCCCATCATAATTGGTCCCCTTATATTCAATTCCTGCTCCCCAAATCATCCGCCGGGCGTAGGTAGGTACCTCGAAGAAGAGGTTAAGTGAGTAATCGTTGTCCGTGCCGTTGATCTCCCAGGACAAATCGTTCATATTACCAGCGGCCTTGGTATAAATCGAGTGGTGACCATTCCACCACAATAATGATTTTGTTCCGCTATTAGCACCAGTATATTCACCGGCACTCAAAATACCATCGACATCAATTGGACTTGCGAAAGAAGTAGAGGCTATGAAAGTTAACGCCAAGGTTGCTAATCCTGCCAAAAATAACTTTTTCATCTTTATTTCTCCTTTATAAAAAAGTATCAACCTGTATAGTTATTGAAAAGTCAAAACCGTGCCATGCGCCTGAAATTATAGAAAGGAACTATTTGCGCAGCTTTCAATATATCTCAAGCATATCATAGCAACTTAAAGAGTACCATACGCCGAAAGTACCAATTTTCACCACTTTTTTTACGATCTAATATTTTTTGTGGTTGAAAAGGGGCTTGATTTCCCCCTGTGTCAGGATAGATGTCGCCTCAATTGAAAATCAAACCCGGGGGCATTGAGGTGATTTTATGGTATACCCGATTCAAACAAAAGAGGCTGTGATAAAAAAAGTACTGATGGGTGGTAAACCTCATCATGAAATAGCAAGCGAAGCCGGTATCGGCCGGTCCACCTTGACTTACTGGCTCAAAAACCACAAAAAAAATGGAACCGAAAATTTGACTGACAAAGAAAAACGCCCCCAGGACTGGTCTGTAGAACAACGACTGAATGCTTTGATGGAAACAGGTGCCATGCCGGAAGGGGAGCGTGTTTCCTGGTGCCGTAAAAAAGGGATCTTTTCTCATCACCTTGAACAATGGAAAAAAGACATCCTCTCTTTGTTAACCCCAAACAAGGCCTCCCTTAGAGTCAAAGGGACTGCCCGGTTAAAGAAGGAGAATGCTGCTCTAAAAAAAGAGTTGAACCGCAAGGATAAAGCACTTGCCGAGACGGCAGCTCTGCTGGTTCTTAAAAAAAAAGCAAACTTTATCTGGGGGGATCCCAGGGACGATTGATCGGTGAAAGCGACAAAAAGGCGGCGTTGACGCTGACCCAGGAGGCCTGTAAGGCTGGCGCACGAAAGCATCTGGCAGCAGAACTTCTGGGGCTGCCGCTTCGAACGGTGCAACGTTGGGAAAAGCATGGCTTTAATGATCATCGCAAAGGCTCCCGGGCTGTGCCTGGGAACAAGATATCCCAAAAAGAGAGGACACAAATCATGGATGTGCTGACATCCTCAGAATTTGGAGATTTCAATCCCCACCAAATTGTTCCCAAACTTGCAGATCAGGGTATCTATCTGGGCTCAGAAGCCACCATGTACAGAATTCTGAGAGAGCAGAAAATGAACAAACACCGCCTCTCAAGCCAGGCAGGAGCCCGCAAACGACCGGAGGCTTACATTGCCACAGGCCCCAATCAGGTATGGTCCTGGGATATCACATATCTACCGGTCCGGGTAAAAGGGCGTTTTTTCTACCTTTATATGATCATGGACGTCTACAGCCGCAAAGCAGTGGGATACCAGGTCTATGATTGTGAATCTGGAGAACTGGCAGCCGCTCTGATTACAGACACCTGCCATCAAGAAAAAGTGCAAAAGAATCAGCTGGTTCTGCATTCTGATAACGGAGGGCCAATGAAAGCCTTTACCATGCTTGCAAAACTGGAGTCCCTGGGGGTAGTGCCATCGTTCAGCAGACCCAGGATCAGCAACGACAACCCTTATTCTGAGTCGCTGTTCCGGACCATGAAATATCGGCCGGAATACCCGGAACATCCCTTTGACGACTTGAACAGTGCCCGAAAATGGGCAGAAAAGTTTTCCCAATGGTACAACAATGAGCATCTTCATAGCGGTATTGGCTTTGTAACCCCGGTAGACAGACATGACCGAAAAGATATTGAAATCCTTGAAAACCGTCATCAGGTCTACCTGGAGGCAAAGGCTTCTCACCCGGAACGCTGGACTGGGACTTCAAGAAATTGGAAGCACATTGGTGAAGTGGCTTTAAACAGGAGGAATAATTCACCAGGAAAAACAATTGACGGGAAAGAAACCGCAGATATTGCCTTTGCGGATCAGCAGGCTTGATTTTATCGATAAAAGAGCAACAGTTTCTCATGGCCGAGAATGGGCATACAAAAAAAAACCCGTCGGAGGTCATGAGAAGGTGTTGCGGTAGGCACGATATTTTTTCTATGTTTAGGCGACAACTTGCTTGACATCTACCGATTTTTATGGGTGAACCAATATAGAAAGGTAGAATGTATGGATTTAACCCAATGGAATTGGCATCCCTTTGACACATACACTTTGAAATTAATGGCAAGGAGATATTTTATTTTTGCTTCGTAATTTCAAATAGTTATGATACCACTTCAATGTGCCATGGTTCAAACCGCACCCCCAGATCATTGCCCCGATCGTATCGGAAAGAGATATACCCCAGATCTGCCAATTTTTTAAACACATCCGTCTGGGTAAATCGTTCTGTGAAATTGGCCACGCCAAACCCTTTTTTCCCCACGTCAAAATCTCCGACCCCATGGTAGGAGTACCCAGGAGGTGCAAGGGAGCGTGAGGCCATGGAAAGGTTTCCATGACTTTTAGATGTCTTGTTTAAAAACAATAAAAATTGCTTCATCACACTGCGAACCCCGGAGGTTAACACCACGTCCGGCCCTATCTTTTCCTGGATGGCATCGTAGATTTCAATGGGTTTTCCCCGGTACAAACAATTACCCGTGAAGGGAATTTTCCTAACATCCTTTTTATTTATCTTGCCTGTTATGGTTTTGATGGTTTTTTTGCCCATGAACCCGTATTCTTTGACCGGGTCATAGAAAATCTTTTCAAGAAAGGCAAGCTCTTCCTTGGAAAATTGACCAATCTTGGAATAACTCCTCGCATAAACAATGGCATCATCAAAATTCAGCAGAGAGAAATTACCATACCCAATCATCTTTTGGATACGATTCAACCGGGACAGGCTTATGTTGAGCAAAATTTTATCCTTTGATGATAACCAGATATCGTCTTCAAAGGAATGGTCAAAATATTTGCTTTTAAATAACCTGTCTTTCACCCCATGATCTGACCCAGGAAGATCAGGCAACACACCCCCCTGGGAAACGCCTTTTGGTGGGGCATAATTTATGAATTCAGATGCAAGTATAGGGGCATCTGGAATCGAATTCAGCATTATGGAAACAACCGCTAATTTTAAAAATTTTCTTCGGTGCATTTGCTTTTCTTCTATTTTTTTATCCCAGCAGATAGACTCCACCCGTTTAAGTTTTACCATTGTATCCCAACACGTTGGTCCAGAAAAGAGTTTTTTAATTTTTATGGGGGGCAACTTTTCCATGGCCCCGGAGTAATAACGACAAGTTTACAAATTACGTTGCAGCTTTGAAACCTCTGCCCGTTGCAAGGTCGCAAACCAGCGACTTATTTGAAACATAATTGTAAAACCACCCACAAGACACAACCCTCTATTATTAAAGGATAATATTCCAGATATCCATCATAACGCTCTTTCCATAACTTTTTGGCATACATTATGCTCTGGCATTTTGAGAATATTTCAAATGAAATAAGCGGCAAAGAATGATCACTAATATAAGGAGAGGCTAAAATGGAAAAAGTTGCGGTTGTCGGCTGTGGTACCTATATGGACCAGGGATATGGGTGTCCCGGGGAATGGAGATGCCTTAAGGCAGCATCCCAGGGAGATGGAAAATTCAACTCCCCAACAGCTGTGGTGGCCTTTGTAAAATGTGAATGCCCCGGTAGAACCGTTGTTCCCGCCCTGGGAATGGCCGCCAAATTATCAGAGATCAAACCAGATAAAATTTATTTAAGCTCCTGCCTGGCCAATGCCAAGCCCGGATGCCCTTACAACAGCCCTGAAGAACTTGCTGGCCTCATCGAGGAAAAAACCGGTATTGAAGTAGTATTGGGAACCCATGATTATCATTAACTTTTTTGAAAGGAAATACAGATGACAGAAACTGTCATTAAGCTTGGTCATAAAGGTAAAAAGAATATCTTTTTAGACAAGGTTAAAGAACTGCTACCCGAAGGAGGCAATCTCAATTCGTGCCTGACATGCGGCGCTTGTGCTTCGGGCTGTCCCGCCACCGGCCTCGCCGATATGGACCCCAGGAAATTTTTGCGCATGGCAGCCCTGGGCATGGATGAAGAAATCATCGCCTCGGACTGGCCCTGGATGTGCACCATGTGCATGAGGTGCGTATATGTCTGCCCCATGAAAATTGACATCCCCCAACTGGTTTTCAATGCCAGAACTTTGCGACCAAGAGAGGAAAGACCCAAGGGAATCCGTGACTCCTGTGACATGGCCCTCAAAAACGATACCACCTCTGCCATGGGAACCACGGAAGAGGATTTCGAGTTTGTGGTACAGGATGTGCTGGAAGAATACCAGGAGGCCCAACCAGAATTTGCGGAGATGCAGGCCCCCATTGACAAGAAAGGGGCCCAGTTTTTCCTGAACCAGAACTCAAGGGAACCGGTCACAGAACCCGACGAGATGGTGCCTTTGTGGAAAATTCTCCACACGGCCGGTGTGGACTGGACATACGGCAGCAAGGGATGGGCAGGAGAGAATTACTGCATGTTCCTGGCGGACAACGAGGATTGGAAAAAAATCACCAAAACCTCTGTGGACCAGGCCAACAAACTCAAGAGCAAAACATTTCTCAACACTGAGTGAGGTCACGTGACATTCTCAGTCCGGGCCGGACTGAAAAAATTCAACCTTGAACACGATTTTGACGTAAAAAATATTTATGAATACTATGCCCAATGGATCCGAGAAGGAAGACTGCCGGTCAATTCCGACTGGAACAAAGACCTGAAGATCAAATTCACGGTCCAGGATCCCTGCCAGATTGTTCGAAAAAGCTATGGAGATGCCATCGCTGAAGACCTTCGGTTTGTGGTCAAATCAGTGGTGGGGGAAGAAAATTTTATAGACATGCAGCCCAACCGTTCCAACAATTATTGCTGCGGCGGGGGCGGGGGTTTCCTCCAATCTGGATTTAAGGAAGAGCGACTTGCCTATGGGAAAATAAAAGATGACCAAATCAAAGCCACCGGTGCAGACTATTGCATTGCCGGCTGTCATAATTGCCATGCCCAGATCCACGAATTAAGTGAGCACTATGGGGGAAATTATCCCGTGGTTCACATGTGGACCCTGATCTGTCTGTCACTGGGTATTCTGGGGCCCAATGAAAGGGAGTACCTGGGAGACGACCTCAAAGAGGTCAATGTTTTCCACCCGGAGACTGCCATGTAATTTCCATAAGGGGCCGGAGACTACCGTCATTGTCTTCGGCCCACCTTCTTTTTACTCTCTTTTCTTTTTACTCTCTTGGCGAACCGAAGTATTATTTGAGAACAGGCCGCTTGCCCAGGGGTGCAAAACAGACCGCAGCCAGTCTGAAATGGGCAAATCCAAAGGGAA